>CAIYQJ010000315.1 GCA_903928275.1 uncultured Chloroflexota bacterium | reverse complement strand
CTGCCAGATGCACGGACCCGTCCGCGAGTTGGTACCCGGAGTTGCGGCATCTCGTCTCGAGCCGTTGATCCGCGGCGCCGCGCCGCTCATCAATGTCGAGTGACATGACGGACGCCGCTACCCGGGACACCATGAACGGGTCGTGCATGTCGGACCGGAGCCGGGCTCGCGAGGTTCGTCGGCGAAACGGCTGGCTGCGCGGCGTCGGCCTACCCGCTCGTCGCCGGACTCTCCAGGTCGCCGTGCCAGAAGCTGGAGAGGGCGTCGGCCACGGCCTGCTGCTCGGCCGGCGTCAACCGACCGCCGAACTCGCGCTCGATGACGCGCATGTGCTCGACGAACGCATGATCGTGTCGCCGCCGCCCTTCGGGCGTCAGGACGACGCGGACACCGCGCCGGTCGCCGGGGACCGGTTCTCGGCGCACGAGGCCGGCCGCCTCGATGCGATCCACGAGCCGGGTCAGCCCGCTCCTGGTGAAGAGCGAGCGTTCCTCGAGCTCCTGCATGCGGAGCCCGTTGTCGGGTGCATCGTAGAGCTGGGCCAGGACGTCGAGCCACGCTATCGGGAAGCCCTCGCGCTCGACTAGATCGCGCTCGGCGATGCGCAGCACCTTGGCACTCGCGAACAGCACGCCTCGCCACGCGTCGTTCCACGCGGTCGATGGTCGGGTGGGGTCCTCGTCCTGTTCCACGGGTGGAGTGTACCAGACCAGTCTCTGGCGCAACACTCACTGCTATGTCATCTATTGACAGGGCAGTAGTTGCTATTACACTGGCGCCCTGGACCGACGGTGAGACGTCCCCACCGTGGCCCTCGGCGATAGGAGCCACCATCATGACCACGCTCTTCGTGCGACACCAGGCTGCCGACTACGCGGCGTGGCGCCAGGTCTACGACGCGTTCCAGCCGACGGCAAGGACGCTCGGCGTCCAGGCCGACGCGGTCTACCGGGCCGCCGACGACCCCAACGAGATCACCGTGACCCACGACTTCGCGACCCTGGAGGCGGCCCAGGCATACGCCGGGAGCCCCGAGCTGAGGAACGCGATGCACGACGCCGGCGTCGTGGGCGCACCCACGATCTGGTTCGCCCAGCGCGCCTGACCCGTGATCGCTCGGAGCCGCCTGCCCACCGGACCGGCAGGCGGATCCGCGGCCCGCACCACCCGCCGACTCGGTGGCGCCCCGATTCAGGATCAGGGGCCCAAGCCCGTCCGACCAAGGAGACTCGAACCATGGCAACCACCGGCAAGGTCCTCGTCACGGGAGCAACCGGCAACACCGGCCCGGGACTCGTCTCCGCGCTATGCGCGGCGGGTGTCGACGTGCGCGTGCTGGTACGCGACGAGGCGAAGGCACGACCGCTGCAGGCCATGGGCGCCGAGGTCGTCGTCGGCGACCTGGACCGCCCCGAAACGCTTGAACCGGCCATCGACGGCATCGCCAAGGTCTACCTGCTGACGTGGAACGGACCGACGCAGGCTCAGCAGGTGCACGACTTCATCCGCGCCGCGAAGCGCGTCGGGGCCCCCCACATCGTCCGCCACTCCATGTGGGGCTCGCCACGGAGCCGGATCATCCAGCAGGGCGAACAGGCCGAGGCCGAGATCGCGTCCTCCGGCCTGCCCTGGACGATGCTCAAGCCCACGTTCTTCATGCAGAACACGATGATGGCCGCCCCGACGATCGCGAATGACGGCGTCATCTACTGGGACATGAAGGATGGCCGGCTGGGCATGATCGACGTCCGCGACATCGTCGACGTCGCCGTGTCCGTGCTGACCGGGGAGGACCACGAAGGCAAGAGTTACGTCCTGACGGGCCCCGCGGCGATCTCGTTCCACGACGTGGCGGCCACGTTCTCGGCCGTCCTCGGCAGGGAGATCACGTACGTCCCGGTGCCGGGTGAAGCCTCGCTGCAGTCGATGATCGGCATGGGGTTCCCGGAATGGATCGCGCGCGGGTACGGCGAGTTGTCGGAAGGCTTCAGCGAAGGGTTCGCCAGCCAGATCACGAGCAGCGTGGCAATGCTGACGGACCACCCCGCCCGCTCGTTCGAGCAGTTCGTCCGCGACTTCGCGGGCGCCTTCAGGAGCGCAGCGGTCGCCTGACGTCATGCGGCCGGCTTCACTCCGACATTCGCCGACCCGGTGCGGACCGTCCGGTCCCGGCCGGGGTTCGCCGGGGTCATCGTGGAGCTGACGAAGGTGCCCCATTGAGCGATGTAACGAGCTCGGCAAGAGTCAAGGCGCTCGCCGCAGCCACGCGGCCCTTCATGCGGTGAACCGCCCTGATTCTTGTGGAGACCCTGAGGTGCCCTGAGTCTCGAGCCTCCATCGGAGTCAGGGCGGTTCAATTCGGACTGATCCGGGCCGTTTGGGCGGGACTGTAGATCAGCCGCCAACGGCTGTAGAGGTTCGATTCCGCTCCTGCCCACCACCGATCCTGAGCACGGATCGGCCCCCAGGCACCTCCCTGGGCTCGGCGTGCGTCCCGAGCAGTCGCATGCGGTGGTTGCACAGAGCGGGCGGATCCGGACCCTCCGGAGTCGCGACGGACCCCCGGCCGCACGACCGGCCGAGGGTCCGGGTGCCGGGCGGCCGGTGCGATCGGGACCTCCGGGCGGAACGGCGACGACCGCCGGCAGGCGCTGAGGCGGGCCCTTGCGGCGCGACGACGTGGTCCAGGACGCGGACACCTTCCGTCTCGCCCCCCCCGCACGGCGAGCACGCGCCAACATGCCGCTCGATTCGTGCGCTGGGGGCGCCGAACGTCGATCGCTGCACCTGAACACGGCAACGGCCCTGGCTCACATGTGCCGCCTGATCCCGAAGGCTGGTACGTTGGCGGGGCATGGGAGGCCCGCTTCTCGAGACCAAGCTCTTCGTCCCTCAGCTGCGGCGTGGGCTGGTCGCACGCCCGCGGCTCATCGGGCGCCTGGGCCGCGGGGTCGAATCAAAGCTGACACTCATCTCCGCGCCGGCCGGATTCGGCAAGACAACGCTGCTGGCCGAGTGGCTGGCGGCCGCGCCGACCGGCGAGCGGTCGGTGGCGTGGCTCTCGCTCGACCCAAGCGACAACGAAGCCGGGTCCTTCTGGAGCTACCTCATCGCCGCGCTGCAGACTGCCACGCCGGGAATCGGCAGGGGTGCCCTGAGCCTCCTGCAGACGGCGCAGACCCTGCCGATCGAGACCGTCCTCGCGACGCTGCTCAACGAGCTCGGTGCGCTGTCGAGCGACGTCGTCCTCGTGCTCAACGACTACCACGTCGTCGATGCGCACGACATCGCGGCCGGGATGGCGTTCCTCCTCGAGCACCTGCCCCCACGGATCCGCCTGGTGATCGCCACACGCGCCGATCCGGCGCTGCCGCTGGCCCGCCTGCGGGCACGAGGTGAGCTCGTCGAGATCCGCGCCGCGGATCTGCGCTTCACGCCGGACGAGGCCGCCGCCTACCTCAACGACGCGATGGGCCTGGGTCTTGCCGCGGTGGACGTCGCCGCGCTGGAGGCGCGTACGGAGGGCTGGATCGCTGCTCTACAGCTGGCGGCGTTGTCGATCCAGGGGCGCGACGATGTCGCCGGCTTCATCGCGGGCTTTGCGGGCGACGACCGCTACATCGTCGACTACCTGGTCGAAGAAGTCCTGCAGCGGCAGCCGGAGGAGATCCGGAGCTTCCTGCTGGACACGTCGATCCTGGACCGCCTCTGCGGCCCGCTGTGCGACGCCGTCACCGGCCAGGCGGCCGGCGCGGCCATGCTGGAGGCGCTCGATCGAGGGAACCTGTTCCTGGTCCCACTCGACGATCGCCGCCGCTGGTATCGCTACCACCAGCTCTTCGCCGACGTGCTGCGCGCGCACCTGGTGAAGGAACGGCCGGAGCGTGTCCCCGACCTGTGCCGGCGGGCATGCGACTGGTACGAGGAATACGGCGATCGCGCCGAGGCGATCCGCTATGCGCTCGCCGCCGAGGACCTCTCACGGGCGGCGGACCTGGTGGAGCTTGCGATCCCGGAGACGGTCCGGAATCGACGGGAGATCGCGCTGCGCCACTGGCTCGAGGCGCTCCCCGACGAGCTGCTCCGGGTCCGACCGGTGCTGAGCAATGCGTACGCCGGGTCGCTTCTCGTCAGGGGCGAGGTCGAGGGCGTGGAGGTGCGGCTGCGGGACGCCGAGCGATGGCTCGACGTGACCGGCGAGGCGACTGACGAGCCCGGGGAGCGAGCCGGCTCGATGGTCGTCGTCGATGAGGCGGCGTTCCGCCGTCTCCCGGGCTCGCTCGCGGTGCACCGCGCCGGCCAGGCCCGGATCCTCGGCGACGTCGCCGGCACCGTCGCCCATGCCCGGCGGGCGCTCGACCTCGTCGCCGACGATGACCACCTCTCACGGGGCGGCGCATCCGCGCTCCTCGCGCTCGCCGCCTGGACGGGCGGCGATCTCGAGGTAGCGTCCGATTCGTATGCCGCTGGCATGCCGAGCCTGGAGAAGGCCGGCCACCTGTCCGACGTCATCGGGTGCGCGCTGGCGGTGGCCGATATCCGGCTCGCGCAGGGTCGGCTCCACGACGCACTGCGGATGTACGAGCAGGGCCTGGAGCTCGCGACCGGGCGTGGGGGGCCGGTGCTGCGCGGGGCCGCGGACATGCACGTGGGCATGAGCCTGCTGTCCCGCGAGCGCGACGACCTCCCGGCCGCGTCGCAGCATCTGCGGGCGAGCAATGAGCTTGGCGAGGACAACGGCCTGCCGCAGAACCCCTACCGGTCGCGCGTCGCAGCGGCTCTGATCCGACAGACGGAAGGCGATCTCGATGGCGCGCTCGCCCTCCTCGACGAGGCTGAGCGCGTGTATGTGGGCGACTTCTCCCCCGATGTGCGCCCGGTCGCTGCCCTGAAGGCTCGCCTCTGGATCGCGCAGGGCAGGATCGCCGAAGCCCTCGGCTGGGCGCGCGAGCGCGGCGTCTCGGCGGCGGACGATCTCAGCTACCTGCGCGAGTTCGAGCACATCACCCTCGCCCGGGTGTTGCTCGCCCGGTCCACGCAGGATGGCGTCGACCGCTCCCTGCAGGAGGCGATGGCCCTCCTGGAGCGCCTGCGGCAGGCGGTGGAAGCGGGCGGGAGGGCGGGAAGCCTCGTCGAGATCCTGGTGCTGCAGTCTCTCGCGCTCCAGGGGCGGCGCGAGCTCTCGTCCGCGGTCAGGACACTGGAACGCGCCCTGACGCTGGCCGAGCCGGAGGGTTACGTCCGCATCTTCGTCGACGAAGGGCCATCCATGGCGGACCTCCTGCGGGAGGCCGCCAAGCGCCGCATCGCCCCGACGTATGTCCGCCGGCTGCTGGCAGCCTTCGGCGATCCGGTGGGCAGCGCGCGGGTCAGGCAGTCCCTGATCGAGCCGCTGAGCGAGCGTGAGCTCGAAGTGCTTCGGCTGCTCGCCACGGACCTCGATGGGCCGGCCATCGCAGCCGCGCTCGTCGTGTCGCTGAACACGGTGCGCACGCACACGAAGAACATCTACGCGAAGCTCGGCGTGAACAGCCGTCGAGCGGCGGTCCGCCGCGCAGCCGAGCTGGACCTGCTGACGCGCACCCGTCAGGACCGACCCAGGCCGACCGCCGCACACGACGGATAGGCATCGGCCACGGCGCGGCGGTAGGGATCCCGCCGCCTCTGCGGACCTGAACGGCCCTCCAGCACGTCGGGGGCGGCGCGCAACGGCGCATCAGGTGGCCGTCAGCCTCGCACCTGCGGTGTGACCAACCGCGCAGCGGACGAGCGAAGGGCGCTCGACATCCAGCTCCATCGGCTGATGGCCCCCGGGAGTGGCGCTGCGTGACCGGCCCACGCCCGTCGGCCTTCTGGAGCCGGCCGAGCCTTCGCGGGCTGGCCCGGTCATTCGGGTCGCGAGCCTGCGCCGCCACGGCTGCCAGGCCTCCCCTTGTCCTCTCGATCGCGCGAATCACGTCACGAATCACCACATGTGGTGACGCCGGCTCACCACATCGGCTGCCACCGTGCGATTGCACCGACACACATCGGCATCGCCGACCAGATCGATCCAGAAAGGACCGCACATGAGGAGCGCGATGAGCAGTACGCACCCATCGACTGACGATCGCCATGAGCCCGGACAGTACGAGATCCGCCTCAAGGGCCACCTCGATCAGCGGTGGGCTACCTGGTTCGACGGACTCGGGCTCAGCCGCGAGACCGACGGCACCACGATCATCCACGGCCTCATCGCCGACCAGGCTGCGTTGCACGGCCTGCTCCAGAAGGTCCGGGACACGGGCCTGCCGCTCGTCTCGGTCACCTGCGTGGAGCGTGACACGGTCGAGATCCCCGGCGGCGAACCGCAACAGGGCGAACCGTTCTCCCTCCGTTGACCGAGCCATCCACCGGTCCCCACCGCATGGGGTACCCAGCGTCCCCGATCAAGAAAGGAACCCCGCCATGACCTTCTCCCGGAAGACCGCACTCGTCGTCGGAGTGCTATTCATCCTCACCTTCATCACCTCGATCGCAGGAGCGCTCGCCTACGGATCCGTCCTGAGCGATCCCAACTACGTCACCGGTGCCGGCGCCGACTCCCGCGTGTTCCTGGGCGCATTCCTCGAGATCCTCCTGATCATCACGAACATCGGCTGCGCCGTCGTGCTGTTCCCGATCCTCAAGTGGCAGAACGAAGGCCTTTCCCTCGGCTACGTCGCCGCCCGTCTCGTCGAGTGCACCTTCATCCTGATCGGCCTCCTCAGCCTCCTCGCGGTCGTGACCTTGCGGCAGGGAGCCGCGGGCGGGGACGCGGGCTCGCTCGTCACGGTCGGCAAGTCGCTCGTGGCCCTCCACAACTGGACATTCCTGCTCGGGCCCGGCTTCGTCGACGGGATCGGGACCGGGCTGATCCTGGGCTGGCTCATGTACCGCTCCGGCCTCGTGTCGCGCCGGATGGCGCTCGTCGGCGTCGTCGGCGGTGCTCTGCTCGCCACCTCAGGGATCGCCGTGCTGCTGGGCGTGATCCCGCAGGGCTCCCCGGTGCAGGGCCTCATGACCGTCCCGGAGATCATCTGGGAGGCGTTCCTGGGCCTGTGGCTCACCTTCAAGGGCTTCTCGTCGGCCCCGGTCCTCGCTCTCGTCGACCGGGAGCAGGGCATCCGGGAGCAGGCACTCCAGGAGCACGCGATCGCGCCGGCATACGCCGCCGCCGCCTGAGCCTCAATCGGAAGGGCCCCGGAGTCGGACTCCGGGGCCCTTCGCGCGACCGGACATCCGTCCGGCCATCCCACCCCGCATCGCAGCGGGCCAGAAAGGAACCACTTCCGTGTCCAAGGCAAGGATCACCAGGCTCCTCGTCAGCAGCGTCGTCGCCGGCACCCTCGGCGGGGCCCTGATCGCCGTCGCGCCGTCCGCGTTCCCATACGGCGCGTTCGTCTGGGCCGGATCGGACATCGTCGGCATCCACGGATCCCCGACCGTATGGGCGCTCCTCGGCCTCGGGACAGCGGGCGCGTTCATCCTCGTCGGCCCGATGATCGCCGCGCCGCGGTACCTCCGATCCATGGCCTGGAGCGCGGCGGTGCGAGCGGGCGCCAACAGTCCCGACATGAGTGGCAGGGGCCGGTCCTGTGACTTCCGTCGCCTTGCGGCTCGGGTGTCGGCCGCCAGAGTGGACGCGTGGATCCGCTGGGGTATGTCGTGGCCGGGCTGATCTGCGCCGTCGTGGCTCGGGTGGTCGTGACCGGTCGGGGACTGTCCACACCACGGGCACCCGACACGGACGCGATGGCGACGCGGTTTGCCGGCGTCACCCATCCCACATGGCACCTACCGACCGTGGCCGCGGGGTCTCTGGTCGCGATGGATCTGCCGACGGCCTCGGGCGCCTGCGTCCAGCGCGCGGAGATGGTGGCCTACGGGATGCCTGCCGGCCACCAGCGGCACCACCCTGGGGCGAGCGGCGCCCCGGACCGCTGGCGCGTCATCGCCGACGAGGCGGGTGGTGTGCTCCCGGTCGGCACACATCTCCGACTGGAGGGCGTCAACAACGAGGTGGTCATGGACAATGGCGGCTTCGCCGCCGCTCGCTGGCTCTTCACCACGCTTGACGGTCCGAGCGCCGGGACCCTGTCTTACGCGCGGACCTACGGAGACCCGTACCACGAGATCGTGGACCCGTCTCCAGCGTGCCTCAAACCGGAGCACTGAACCGGCGACTCCGTGGTGTGGTCTCCCGCGCGCCTCCGGTGATCGCCGGGTGATCCTCCGCTGGCAGCCTCTCCCCGCGCCCCCGCTTCGCGAGCATCGCGACGATCTCAGACCCGACGGACCAGCTCGACGGCGCGGCGACGGGCGCCCTTTTGCCCCTTCGAGGCGGGTCCTGCAGCCGGTCGGCAGAATCGGACTGGCAGCACAACTTGGCAGCATACGGGCCGGACTGGGACGGACTCCGGACCGCTCTCGAGGCGGAACCTGGCGAGGGTCGGCGCGGCCCCGAGCCATGGTCGGGCGGCGCGGCCGGCGAGTCACACCGAGCACGGTGGCCGGCGCCTACAATCCAAGCAAGGCGCCTTCGGCCAGTCTGCCCGGGGAAGAGTGTCGTGGTTTGCTTTCGGAACGCCCCAGCGCGGACACCGCGACGGTCGCGGCCGGTGGCCTCGTCGCGGCCCGCCGCCAGAGGCGGCCGATGACGGGCCCGACGCAGCTCGCTCCCGCGGGCTGGTATGCCGACACGAGCTCGGGGACCGAGGTGCAGCGGTACTGGGACGGGACCGCCTGGACCTTCTGGATCCTGCGCGACGGCGTCCCGACGGACATGCGCGGAGGAGTGCCTGCGCCGGTGAGGACCGCCGACACGGCCCGTCCGGCGGCTGTCGCCCGACCGGCGCCGGCGTCCACGGCCCCGTCCGACCCTCCGGAGGCCGGGCCGACCTGGGGTGCGGCCGCATCGACGGCGGCGGCCGCGAGCCAGCTGCTCCAGGGCGGCGCGAGCTGGCAGGTCGTGGTCGGGCCACGTCTCCCCGCCTTCCCGCCGCTGACCGTCGAGGGTCTTGCCGGGGCCGCCGGGCTCACGCCTCTCGGACGGATCCTCCGACCCCTTCGCAGCCCGGCGATCGGGCTCGCGGTTGTGTCGCTCTTCGCCCTCGGGCCGGCGCTCCTCTCCGCCCCCGAAGGGCTCGATCCACTCGTCGCAGCGCGGGCGGCCGTCGCCGTCTTCGCCGTCGTCACGGCGGCGGTGGGTCCGCGCCTCCATGGCGGGGCGCGGCGGCTCGCCGTCCTCGGCCCGGCGGTCTTCGCACTGGTCCAGGTGGGCGCGCTCGCGGCCACCGCCGTCGCCCTTCTCGACGGCCGGATCGGGCTCGGCGCGGCACTCCCGGCGATCGTCGGCACGCTGGCGACGGTGCTCGTCGCGGGGCTCGCCGCCCGACGGGGACGGTCCCGATGAGCCCCGGGCCGCCGCGCACGTATCGCATCGCACCGAACGTCGCATCGAACGCCGAGGAGGCGTACGCGTCGGTCGACATCCACCTCCAGCTCTTCGCGATCGGGCCGGATCGCGCACAGGTCCCGCTCGAGGTGACGGGCACCACCGCGGACCCCGCGGGCCTGCTCGAGCTGAAGGTCATCGCGCCGAGCGCGGCCGACCCGACGACGGTGCTCCGGGCCGCCCTCCGCAAGGAGGTCGCCGCGGACCCGGACCGGCTGCTCTCGCTCGTCGACCGCCCGATCATCGTGTCGCTCGAGGTCCGCCCGAAGGGGGGCGCGCCGACATCCGGCGGGGCGCTCGGGGGGACCGTCGCGATCGAGGTCGAGCCGCTCATCGTCCACTGGTGCGAGACCGGCCGGCCGGAGACGCGGGACACGGTGCTCGAGGTCGAGTCGGACGAGGGGGCGACGCTCAGCCTGGACGTCTGGGTGGAGACGCCGCACGGGCTGCCGACTCCAAGCGCCGACTTCAGCCACATGGCGAACGAGGACGTCCGCGGGAACCAGCTCCCCCCGACGAAGGAGGACTTCGGCGTCGCCGGATCATCCAGTCCGACGCTGTGGGTCCCCGGCGAGACCCGCGGCACGACGCTCTGGCAGGTCCACCGCGCGATCCCGTCCACGGCGCGTCCGGACCTCGCGCCGCCCGTGGACACGGCGATCCGCGTCCGGGTCTGGCCTCAGGGTGCGATCACGGGACGGGGGAACGAGCAGATCACCGTCGAGGGTCGCCTGCTCTCGCAGGGCCTCGTCCCGATCCGGATCGTGCCGGGGCAGGCCGAAGTGAGGCTGGTCAGTCCCATCGTCCCGATCCCGGCCGACGGCAGGCCGACGGATGTCGAGCTGCGGGTCACCCGGAAGCGGAGCGGGAAGCCGTATGTCGGCCCGCTCGTCCTCGCCGTCGTCCCCATCCCCGACGGGCAGCGGCCGACCTCGACCCTCGCGCCGGACCGCCAGGCGCTCGTGGCGGCCGACGCCGGTCTGGTCCGGCTGTCGCTCACGCCGCCCGATCTGACCTATCGCCGGACGGTCACGTACCGGGAATCGGTCAGCGTCGGCTCTCCGGGATCCAGCGGGACCGACGAGATCGGCCGGGTGCCGCTCTGGCTGGCGCCGGCGGTCCGGCTCGACCTCGTGCCGAAGAAGCGGGGCCTGGAGTTCAGGCCGGTCTCCGTCGACGCGGCCGCGGCCGATCGGGTCTCCGTGGTCGCGGGCCTGGTCGGCATCCACGTCGAGTCAAGGCGGACGCCGACGGTGGCGAACGACGACGCGGTGGTCTCCGCCAGCGTGGATGCGGTCGCACCGCCCGACACGCCGGAGAAGCCCACCGTCACCGCCTCCACCGGCACCGACGGACTGTTCTCGATCGCCCTGCCGAACCTGGCGCCGCCGACCGGAGAGATCCCGGGCGGGACGCTCGAGGTGAGGCCGGACGACCTGCTGCCGGGCGATCTCGATGCGGAGCGCCGCAAGCGGATGGAGGAGTACGAGCAGCGCATCCTCCCGCGGCTCGACCGGCATCCGCACCCGCTCGCAAGCCTCATCGGGGGGACGAACGCGGACAAGCTCGCCGACTGGCGGCTCGAGCTCGCCCACCAGCTCGCCGAGCGACCCGACGACCGCCTGGAGTACGCGATCGCCGCCGTCGAGCTCGCGGAGGCGGCCGGGGTCTACGCTCACGCCCTGGCGGATCCGTACTACGCCCTCTGGTCGCTCGCCGGCGAGGCGCTCGGGAAGCTCCTGGGAGACATCGCCTCCCTCATCCTGACGACGACCGAGGTCGCGGAGGAGATCGTCAAGCTGAAGGTCCCCGAACGCGTCGACTACTGGATCCTGCGGCCGATGTTGTGGGCGCTCCAGAAGGCCGGCAAGCTCGTGCGCGGGATCATCGACACACTCCTCGGGCTCCTCACGATCCCCGCGCCGAAGATCAGCGAGACGATCCGCGCCATCGCGGACCTCTGCGACGAGCTGGCGGCCGCCACGGGAGCCGAATCCATCCTCGCCGCGGCCGTGAACCTGGTCGCCAACGTCGCGCTCCTGGTCGGGAGGCTCGCCCACTTCGTGATCGTCCGGGGGCTGCGCGGATTCCTCACCTTCTTCGCGGCGGTGCGTGAATCCCTCTTCCAGACCCTCGGGACATCGCTGGCGCCCGGCCTGGCGAAGCTGGTGGACGACGGCATCAAGGAACTCATCGACGCGACCGAACTGCTCCCGACGGCCGGCCAGGGTGCCGTGGCAGGGGTGAGGCAGCTCCTCGATCCGTACCCGCGCTGGATGGCCGACTCCGTCGACCAGGTGCGCTCTGCGTGCGTCGACCAGCGGGTCGTGCGCGACGCCGCACCGCGACGGAGGGCGATGCAGGGTGCGTTCTCCGCGGCGTCCGGCGGCACCTTCGGGCTCGAGCAGCGCGCAGCGTTCCTCGACGAGTACGTCGCGGTCATCAACGCCATCGGATCCCTGATCCAGGCTTTCCTCATCCTGTACTCGGCGGCCCGGAAGCTGGCCGCCGAGTTGGTCTCGAAGCTGCTCGGCAGCGTCGACCTGCAGCTCGCCGGCATCGGGGCGCTGATCCACTCCTCGGTCAGCCTCTTCTCGCTCTACTCGGCGTGGGCACTCGCCGCCGGCGGCTCGGCCGCCGTCGCCGACCTGGCACGGGTCTGACCATGTCCCGCGACGAGCCCGCGTCCGGGCCGACACCCGACGACGGATCCAAGCCCACGGGCGCGACGGATCCGGCCCGAGAGCCCGCGGCCGCCCGTCCCGCCGAGGACGTGCTCGACCTCGCGGGATCCGCGCCCGCCGTCGTGGCGGTCATCGTCGCCGTCGCGGCCGTCCCGCCCTCGGCCACGGCGGTGCTCGCGGTCGCCGGACAGGTCCTCGCGCTGATCGCCGGGGTTCCCGGCGCCCCGCGTGCCGCGACATCCTCCCCGGAGTGGGGTGCCTCCCTGGGCACCGACGGCCTCGTCGTCGCGGGACCGGACGCCGTCATCCTCGTGGACGGCCCAGCGGCGGGGCCGCGTCGCGTCCAGGTCCTCGTGGAAGATCGCGCCCTCATGATCGCCGCCTCCGCGGCCGGGTCCGCCCCCGATCCGAAAGCCCCGATCGGCCCCGGCGGCATCCGGGTCAGGCTGCTCGAAGGGGCGAGCGTCGTGGTGGACGCCTCGTTCCCCGTCGCCGCCGCGCCGGAGGACCACCTCGACGCCGACGCGATCGCTGCCCGGCTCGAGGAGCGCGAGCGGCAGGCGATCGCGCAGATGCCGGCCGACCCGTTCGACGACACGGCCGGCATCGGGGCGCTCCCGGGTGCGGCCGGACTCGGCCAGCCGATCGACGCGACCCCGGCGGCAGGCGGCCCGCCGGATCTCGCGAAGGCGCTCGGCGATGCCGCTGCGGCGGTCGCGGCGACCGGCCTCGCGGCCGCGGCGCTCCGTGCCGCCTCGTCCGGCACCGGCGGCAGCGTGGAGGCGGCACCCACGGCCCCGATCCCGGCGGCGGTCCCCGTGTCAGCGGGACCTGCGGTGGCAGCCTGGGCGCCGACACACGCGATCGCGCCCGGAGGGCCGACCCCGTACTACGCCCGCCAGGACCCAGCGGCGCCGGCCGGCGCGGTCGAGGCGGGGGTCCAGGTCCGGCTGCTCGTGGTCGACGTCGGGTGGGCGCAGGTGGATGCGTCGAACGGCTGGTCGGGCTGGCTCGACGCGCGGGCGCTGGCGCGTCTGGAGCGCCAGGAGCCGGCACCGGCCGCCTGGTCCGCCAGCCACGTCGTCGTGGGTTCCGGTCCGGCACCCGCCCGGCCGCAGCCCGATTCATCGGCCGAGACGACGCCGGTCGCGGTCGGCGTCCCCCTGCGGCTGCTCGACCTCGATCGCGGCTGGGCGCATGTCGACGCGTCGAACGGCTGGTCGGGCTGGCTCGACGCCCGGCAGCTCGGCCTGCCACGGTAGGAGGCTCGTCGCCGGCGCCTCTCGTCGTCGGCGGTGCGCCACCCTCGATGGCCCGGTCCCCGGTCGCGGGTCTCCGAGACGCAGATGGCCGCGTCGCCCTAGCTGATCACCAGCTCATAGTCCGCACCTACGGCCACCTCGGCGGTCGCGCGCATCTCCAGCCCTTCCGCCGAGGCCTCGACGGTGAGCGTGCCGGTCCCCGCCGTCGGCGGTCCGACGACGGTGATCGACGACGCCAGCGATCCGGTCCCGGACGCGGGGCTGACCACGAGCTCCGGGAGCGAGGCGGCCATCGTGATGGCGGCGTTCGCGCCCGCCACGGAGCCGTCGGAGCCGACCTCCCAGACCTGGGCCTCGAGCGTGCCCGGCCGGTCGGACCGGACCTCGACCCGATCGGCGCTGAGCTGGAGGACATAGCGCCGCCGGCGGTCGCCGGTCTGGCTGCGATCCCCATTCCCGTCGGCACCGCGGGTGGACCCCGGGACGAGACCGAAGGCGGCAGCTGCGGCGGCCACCGCGCCGAGCGCTCCGACGGTGGCGACCCAGTCGACTGCGCCGACTCCGACGGAGAGCCCGCTGGGGGTGGCGAAGACGAGGAAGATGCCGGCCCACTCCGGCCCACCGCAGACGCCCGAGTCGTTGCAGTTCCTCGCGCTCACCGAGAAGGTCACGGTCGCGTAGGGGGGCGCCGTGGGCGACGCGGACGGATCGGCCAGGTCGAACGGGTCCACGGTGGGGGCTGGATCCGGCACGGGCGGCACCTTGACCGTCAGGTTGAAGGGCATCGTCACCGTCGTCGCGCCCACGACATCCCCGGAGACGCCGGGTGGCGGCCACGCCTCCGACTCGGAGGCCCCACCGGACACGTACAGGTGCGCGGACATCGCAAGGTGCGTGCCCCCGCCGGGCTGTGTGAACGACGCGCTGCCCGTCAGCGTCACGGTGTCGCCGGTGACCGTCCCCGAACGGAACGGGGGCGTGTCACCCGGGCCGGGCGTCACGCCGCTCAGGGAGTAGCTGACGTTGAATCCGTTGATCTCGGCCGAGTCGGAGATGCCGCCGCTGCCGGCATCCGGGCCGGCGGCAGCTGCAGGGCCGCTCGCGACGAGCAGGCCGGCCAGAGCGGTCGCAGCGGCGAGGCCTCCGCGGCGCCTCCGCACCATCATCCCGCGATCCTCCCCGTTGCGCGGTCCCGGGGGCCAGTGCCGGTCGGCACGACCGACCGGCCCCATGGCCCGGCACGCGGCCGCCAGTCGATGTTCAGTGCCGCGATCGGTTCTTCCAGGACCGCGACGTTCGCGTCGTAGCGCGTGCCGCGCGTGCCGCGATCCGCGAGGACGACGGTCTGGAGGACGCCCTTCCCGTAGTGGCCCTCGCCGGTGTTCTCGATCTCGGAGGCGACCGCTGGATGCCCGTCGACCTCCCCGGCCTCGGAACGCTTGGCGGTGGAGAGCGTGCCCGCCGCTTCGTCGGCCTCGACGTCGGCGTGCCGTCGATCGCCGGTGAATCCGTGAATGGCGACCGACGGGAGCCCCGAGTCGGGCGAGATCGTGATGGGCTCCGGATCGGAGGACGGGCGCGTCCACTGCGGGTCACCGGAGTACGCGTCCCAGGCCACCGGGTCAACCACCGTGATCCCGACCGCCCCGGATCGGCACGATGCGGACTCCGCGCCGATCGAAGCCGGGGGCAGGAGACACGCGGGCACGGCGCCGATGGGGACGCCGCGGACGTCGATGCCGGCTCGCTGGCAGGGGCCAGCCCGCTCGTGGGGGTGGGCCCGCAGGTCGGCGCGGCGGCGGCCGACGGCACGGCGAAACACGCGAGGGACGGCGGCTCCGCCGCGCCGCAGATCCTCGCGCTCCGTCGTCACCGTGTTCGCATCGTCGGCCTCGTCCCGCTCGTCGGCGCCTTCTACGTCAGCGGCCTCGTGCATGTCGCGCCTGGGGCGGTCCTCGTTGCCGCTTCTGTCGGGGTTCTGCATCCGGGCGGAGGCGATGGCGCTCTCAGACGCCATGGTCGATCGACACACGGTGGGCCCGGCGCTCTTCGCGGCGAGCTGATCGACGCCGGCGCGAGGATGGCCCCAGTCACGCCCGGCCCCGAGACTCGACCGCCGCGGCCTCCTGCCCGTGCGCGACCGCGGGAGGGACGCAGGGGGCATCGCACGGACCGGACACGTGGAGGATGATGTCGGATGCAGGCCGCCATTTCGAACCCAACGTCCGGAGGTGGCCACGAAGCCGGCGGCGATCAGGCATCCGCTGAGATGGACATCGGCTGCGCTCCCGGGAGAGACTCACGCCGCCCCCTGTCGAGGGACGGTCGTGATCCGGCCGCGTCGGGCGGCCGCCCCGGCGTGGTCTGCTTCGGCCCCCGGATGAGCGGGCCATCATCTGTCACCAGCCGGGCCTCGACGCGCGTCCTGCGGCGGCCGGGCACCTCGACGCTCGGGAGGGCCTTCGATGACTGGTAGCGGCCGCGTCTGCCCGAACGGCCACCCGGCCGTGTCCGAGGGGCAGCGGTTCTGCGAGGTTTGCGGCGCGATCTTCGCACCGCCTTCCCCGCCGCCGACCGTGACTCCCCCGCCCTCGCCGCCGACCTGGGCGTCAGCGCCCCCGCCGCCGGCCGTGACTCCCCCGCCCCCGCCGCCAACCGCTGCGGTCCCGCCCCCGCCGCCGACCTGGGCGTCAGCGCCCCCGCCGCCGACCGTGACTCCCCCGCCCCCGCCGCCGGCCGTGACTCCCCCGCCCCCGCCGCCCACCGCTGCGGTCCCGCCCCCG
>CAIYQJ010000314.1 GCA_903928275.1 uncultured Chloroflexota bacterium | reverse complement strand
GCGCGGTGGCGATCGGCGCAGAGGCAGGCGGCGCGGCGGCCGGGACCGAGCGCTCGTCCCGGCCTGTCGCCAGGGTCGCGGCCGAGCGCGGCACCAGGGCCGGCACGCGCCGACTCGCGGCCGAGTGATCGGGCGGCAGATCGCTCGTGCCCGGCATGCTGGCCAGCTGCACCCCAGGGCTCATGCGGCCGGCCCGCCGGGCGGGCGGACTTCAGCTGCATCGTCATCGTAAGCCCGCGCGTCGAGCGTCTTCTCCTCGGGCGAGCGGCGGGTGAGGACCAGCAGGACGAGCCCGAACCCCACGACGATCGCGAGGAACGCGTACAGCTGCCCCGTGCCGGACAGGAGGAACGTGAGGATCGCGAGGAGGATGCAGATCGCGTAGATGAGCAGGACCGTCTGCCGATGGCTGAGTCCCAGGTCGAGCAGACGATGGTGGATGTGACCGCGATCGGGGCTGAACGGCGACCGACCGGAGCCGAGCCGCCGCACGATGATCCAGAACGTGTCGATGATCGGCACGCCGAGCACGAGGAGCGCCACCGCGACCTTCGCGGTCCCGAGGATCGAGAGGAGCGCGAGCGTGAACCCGAAGAAGAAGACGCCAGACGTCCCGGCGAAGACGGTCGCGGGGTGGAAGTTCCACCGGAGGAACCCGAGGACGGCGCCGGCGAACGCGAAGCACATGACGGCGACCTGGGGCTGGTCGATCGCCACCGTGAGGCTGATGACTCCGAGGGCGACCGCGGCGATGATCGACACGCCGGACGACAGGCCGTCGAGGCCGTCGATGAAGTTCATGCTGTTGATCATCCCGAGGACCCAGAGGACGGTGAACGCGACCTCGAACACGCCCTCGAGACGGATGACGCCCGGCCCGAACGGGTTCGCGACGACGTCGACCCCGATGCCCATCCCCACGACCACGAGCGCGAGGACCAGCTGGGCGAGGAACTGCCAGCGCGCCCGGAGGTCGAAGTAGTCGTCGAGGACCCCGAGGAAGGCGGCGAGCGCGCTGCCGCCGAGCAGGGCGACGACGTCGACCGTCGTGAGGCCCCCGGTCCGTCCCGCCGGGAAGAAGGAGCCGTCGACGACGACGACCAGGGCCCCCACGGCGATGAACGCGGCGGCGGCGGCGACGCCCCCACCGCGCGGGATCGGCAGGCGATTCACGCGCCGGCTGTCGGGCCTGTCCACGACCTCGAAGCGCAGGGCGAGCCGCCGGGCGAGCGGGGTCAGGACGAGCGAGATCGCCGAGGCCGCGAGGAAGACGAGGACGATCCCGGGGATCGCCTGCGCCGCCGCTGCCCCGAACCTCACGGAACCCTCACTCCTCGCGAGCGCGGTCCGCCCGGACGGTCACGCCTCCAGCAGGCCCGGCACGGGAAAGCGCGCGCAGATGGCGCGGACCTCGAGAGCCAGCCGGCTGCCGATCGCCGGATCGTCGCGCCCCTCGATCGCGTCGACGATGACCCGCGCGATCTCGTGCATCTCGTCCGGGCCGAAGCCGCGCGTCGTGGTCGCCGGCGTCCCGACGCGGATCCCCGACGCGATGTTCGGCGGGTTCACGTCGAAGGGGATCGCGTTCTTGTTCACGGTGATCCCGACCGCGTCGAGGAGAACCTCCGCCTCCCGCCCCGTCACGCCGAGCGGCGTCACGTCGACGAGCATCATGTGGTTGTCCGTGCCGCCGGAGACGAGTCGAGCCCCGCGACCCGCGAGGGCCTCGGCGAGGACCGCCGCGTTCTCCACGGTCCGTCGCTGGTCCGCACGGAACTCGTCCGTGTCGGCCAGGCGGAACGCGACGGCCTTCGCCGCGACCACGTGCATGAGCGGACCGCCCTGGATGCCGGGGAAGACCGCCTTGTCCACCGCCTTCGCAAGACCCGCGCGGCAGAAGACGACGCCACCGCGCGGCCCCCGAAGCGTCTTGTGCGTTGTCGACGTGACGATGTCGGCGTGGGGGAACGGGCTGGGGTGGACCCCTGCCGCGACGAGCCCGGCGACGTGGGCCATGTCGACCATGAGGAGCGCGCCGACACCTCGCGCGATGGACCCGAGCCGCTCGAAGTCCCACAGGCGTGGGTAAGCGGAGGCGCCGGCCACGATGAGCTTCGGCCGGACCTCGCCGGCCTGGCGCTCGAGGGCCTCGTAGTCGATGCGCTCGCTGGTCGGATCCACCCCGTACGAGTGGACCTCGTACCACTTGCCGCTGAAGTTCACGGGCGACCCGTGCGTCAGATGGCCGCCGTGGGCGAGACTCATCCCGAGGATCCGGTCGCCGTGGTCGAGCACGGCGAAATACGCTGCCATGTTCGCCTGCGCACCCGAGTGCGGCTGGACGTTCACGTGGTCGGCCCCCGGGAACAGGGCGAGGGCCCGCTGCTGCGCGAGCCGCTCGGCCATGTCAACGAACTCGCAGCCGCCGTAGTAGCGCCGCCCGGGAAGGCCCTCGGCGTACTTGTTCGTCAGCGCCGAGCCCTGCGCCTCCAGCACGGCGGCGAAGGCGTAGTTCTCGCTCGCGATGAGCTCGACCTTCCAGCGCTGGCGGTCGACTTCGGCCGTCATCGCGGCCCAGAGGTCAGGGTCGACGTCGGCGATCCGCGCCCATGCGGTGCCGGACGCGTGCGAGACGGTCATGCGTGCGAACCTCCCTCGATGTCCGGCCATGGTCGCACGAACCGGCCGTGGTCAGCGGCCGGGCGCGACCGTCGGGACCCGCCCGTCCAGCACGAGCTCCTCGATCATGCGGGCAGCGCCCTGGGCGTCCACGTCTCCGGCCACGTAGCGCGCGACGGCGCGGACCTCCGCCGGGGCGTTCCCCATCGCGACCCCGTGCCCGGCCGCGGCGATCATCTCCAGGTCGTTGAGCTGGTCGCCGATCGCCATGACCTGTCCCATGGGGATCCGGTCGCGCCGTGCGAGACGGGCGAGAGCGGCGCCCTTCGTCACGCCGGGCGCGACGAACTCGAGGAATCGCGGATGGCTGATCGTCACCTCGGAGACCCGACCGAACTCCTCCACGGCCGCGGGGTACACGCGGCGCGGATGGGACCCATCGCCCACCGCGATCACCTTCGTCACGGTCGCTCGCCCGTCGAGCCACGATTCGAGGTCCGGGACGCGGGTCAGGCGACCGCCGACGAACGCGCTGTAGTCGTCCGCACGTGGCTCGTCGAACGGGAGCACGAGGCTCTCGAGGTCGTTGAAGTGCGGCTCCAGCCCGGCGGCCCGGGTCCACCGGACGATCCGGCGCGCCACGTCCGTCGAGAGCGGTCGGTGCCACAGGATCCGCCCCAGGCCGCGCTCCCCGTCGACCGGGAGCCTCCGCGCGAGCGCGCCCTGGTACCCCACGATCGGCCCGGTGAGGCCCAGCTGGCGTGCGAACCCCGCAGCGGACGAGGTCATCCGCCCGGTCACGATGGACACGATGACGCCCATCCGCTGCGCCTCGGCGATGGCGCGGATCGTCCGCTCGTGGAGGACCAGGTCCTCGCCGACGATGGTCCCGTCGATGTCGAGGGCGAGGAGGCGGATCGGGAGGTCCGGCACGCCCCCCGCCGCGGGCCGGAGATCATGGGTGGGCACGCCCGGAGTATGGCGGTTCGCGGTCGAAGTGGCTTCGGCGCGGGCCTCGCGGCGGGCGGGCGGCGATCGAATCAGGAGGCCGGCCGGTCCACCTGGAGGACGCGCGGAAGTCCGGCGATGTCGGCGGTCACGACGGTCGGCCAGCCCGGCACGGCGGCCGCGGCGGCCAGCGGGGCGGCCACGCCCTGGTCCGCACCGATCTCGAGGAGGGCGACGCCACCGGGCGCGAGCGTCGCGGGCAGGCCCGCGAGGAGGCGACGCACGAGGGCCAGGCCATCCGCGCCGCCGTCGAGCGCGAGGTGCGGCTCGAACCGCGCCGAGCCACCCAAAACGGCGACCACGGCGGACGGCACGTACGGCAGGTTCGCGAGGATGACGTCCATGCGGCCGAGACTCGCGGGGAGCAGGTCCGCTTCCACGATCGAGATCGAGTCGAGGAGAGCGTGGGCCGCGGCGTTCTCGCGCGCGAGCGCGACCGCGTCCGGCGACGCGTCCGTCGCCACGAGCTCTACGGCCTCGAGGATCCGGCGGCGCCGGAGCGCCACGGCGAGCGCGATCGCGACGGCGCCGGACCCGGTGCCCACATCCGCGACGCGGACCCGCGATCCGGCGGCCGCAGCGGCACCCCGGGCCAGCCTTCCCACGATCTGCAGCTCGCCGGCATCCACGAGCGCCTCCGTCTCGGGCCGCGGGATGAGCGCCCGCGCGTCCGTGGCGAGCGCGATCCCGTGGAACTCCTTGAGCCCGCGGATGTACGCGACGGGCTCCCCCGCCTCGCGGCGGGCGAGGTCCTGCGCGAACGCGGCCGCGGCGTCCTGCCCGACCGGCACGTCCGGGTGCGCGATGATGCCGATCCGGTCGGTCCCCACGGCGCGTGCGAGGAGCAGCTCGGCGTCGAGGCGGGGCGTGTCGCTCCCCGATGCCCGAAGCCGCTGGACCGCGTCCGCGAGGAGCGCTCCGATCGTCGCCATGGTCCCCACCATACCCCGCGTCGCGACCGCTCCGGGGGCGGCACCAACGGTCGTCAGCCGGCGCCGTCGTCCACGAGCGTCTTGAGGCGCTCGGCCTGGTCGGCCATGTTCAGCGCGTCGATGAGCCGGTCCAGGTCGCCATCGAGGACGCCGGGCAGGTTGTGGAGGTCCATCCCGATCCG
>CAIYQJ010000313.1 GCA_903928275.1 uncultured Chloroflexota bacterium | reverse complement strand
CTCGATGGGGGACCACCAGGCGGTCGCCGGCGGCTCCACGCGACTCTCGACCTCGATCCCGATGTACGCGTTGCCGCTGCCGACGACGGACACGCCCTCGGCCGACCCGGCGGCGTCGTGCGCCGAGCGAACGCCGTCGACCGCGTACCACGCCGCCGGGTTCCCGCCGCCGCCGAGCATCGTCATCGGCCATTCCACCGCGAGCAGCGCGTCGATCCCGACCTCCCCGCGATCCTCGATCGTCACCGTCTCCGCGAGCGTGGGGTCCGCCCGGCCGCCGCCGACCGCGATCGTCTTCGTCACGCGCACCGGGACCTCGCCGCCGGCGACGCGGACATGTGCGTCGCGCACGAGCGTCACGTGGTCGTCCGCGAGGTCCACCACCGAGAACTGCCCGTCCACGACGTCCGCGAGCTCGTCTGCGCCGGCCGCCGCGAACAGCTCGGGCGTGGTCCCCGTCGGCAGGACGTGGACGAGTCCGCCGCGGCGCTCGTATGCGTCGTAGTGGAGCCGGTCCGCCAGCCCCGTCTCCTTCGTGGCGACGCGGTCGTGGATCGACGCCGGCGAACCGCCGGGCTCGTCAGCCTCGGCGGTGACCTCGTCCGCGCCCACGGCGGCGGCCGTCGCGGCGCGCGCTGACGCCTCCGCGAGCCGCCGCTCGTGCTCCACGAGCGTCGTGTGGTAGGCCTCGGGCCGGCGCCGCAGGACCGCCGCGAGGGCATGAGCCGCGGCCCGGACGTCCCAGGAGCCCACGCCCCCGCCCTCGTTGGGCTTGACGACGACGGTCGAGCCCGGCGTCGTGAAGAGGACCTCGTCGATCCCGTCCATGTCGGTGTCGGCGAGCACGCCGCCGTCCACGCGGGCCCCCCACGACCGGGGGCCGCGATCCGCGATGTCCTCCGCGAGGATGAGGTGCTCGTACGTGGCGAGCCGCATGTGGCTGATGTACACGCCGCCGAAGAGCCCGTGCCAGTAGCAGTCGTTCGACTGGCCGCGCATGAGGTGGTCGGTGGCGACACCCTTCGCCCGACCCTCCGGCATCGCCGCCACCTTCGCAGAGGTCCGCAGCATCTGCTTGTGGAGGTCGTTGATCTCGCGGTACTTCACCTGGAAGTTCCGCCAGAACCCACCGCGCAGGTAGCGCGCCTCCGGCAGCCGCTCGTCCTGCGCCCGATGGAGGAGGCCCGCGAACACGAGCGATTCGTCGGCCGGGAGGACCCACTCGCCCATCTCCGCGTACGACGCCGTCGGGAGGTATACGCGGCCGATCGGCGCCCGTTCCGCGAGCCAGCCGCCCGGCGTGATCGTCGTGAGCCAGTCGGCGTTCGCCTCCAGCGCGGCGAAGAACCGCTCGACCCAGCGGTTGGATCCCCAGCAGTGCTCCCACGTGGTGGGCCACGAGCCGAACTTCTCGCCGTCGTCGCCCATGAACCCCACGCGGTCACCGGCCTCGGTGGCGTGCGCCCGGAGATAGGCGATGAGGTCGTCCACGTCGCCGAACGGGATCCGGTACCGCAGACCCTGCTCGGTCCCGAAGACGCGGAGGAGCTCACCCTGGTCCTCGGTGGTGTAGGCGCCCCACAGCGCGTCCTCGGGGATCGCGGCGGCGCGGAAGTGGTTGTCGTCGACGATCGTGTAGCGGTAGCCCCCGTGCGCGAGCGACGTGGGCAGGTCGGGCTCCCACACGCGCTCCGCGAGCCACGCTCCCGTGGGGCGCACGCCGACGAGGGCCTCGATCTCGTCGGCCATCCGCACGAGCTGGGCGACCCGGTCGCGCTCCGGCAGCGACGCCAGCACCGGCTCGAACATGCCGCCGCCGAGGAGCTCCACCTGGCCTCGGGCCACGAGCGCTCGCAGGCGCTCGACGAAGTCCGGGCGCTCTGCGCGCAGCCACTCGAGGAGCGGGCCGGTGTAGTGGAGCCCTACGCGGACGCCCGGGTGGCGCTCTACGGCCTCGAGCATCGGCCGGTAGGCGGTCTCGTAGACCTCCGCGAAGACCCACCCGAAGTTGCCCACGGGCTGGTGGTTATGGATGGCGAGCGACAGTGAGATCCGAGGCGCCACCGTGCGGGGTCTCCTCCGTTGATCGATGGCCGGCAAGGCCGGCGCGTCGACCGGCCTGCTCAGCCGGCTTCCGTGATGACGTGGACCGCCGACCCCGAGCCGGGTTGGGGGACCGGGACCCCCGCGGCGGGCAGGTAGAGGCGCTCCACGTATTCGTGGAGCATCCGGGTCGTGGAGAATCGCCAGATCGTGCTCGCGATCGCTGCGCGCATGAGCTGGAGCCAGGCGCGAGGCAGGCCGTTCGCATCGCGGTCGTAATAGCGCGGCACGACCTCGTCCTCGAGGAGGCGGTACAGGTCCATCGCGTCCGCGAAGTCCTGCGCGCCGTCGTCCGGGTTCGTCTCGCGTCCCCCGATCGCCCAGCCGTTGTCGCCGGTCCAGCCCTCGTCCCACCACCCGTCGAGGACGGAGAGGTTGAGGACCCCGTTCTGGGCGGCCTTCATGCCGGACGTCCCTGATGCCTCGAGCGGGCGACGGGGCGTGTTCATCCACACGTCCACGCCCTGGACGAGGAACCGCGCCACGCGGACGTCGTAGTCCTCGATGATGAAGACGCGGCCGCGGAGCTGGGGACTTCGGGACCGGCCGAAGAGCTCCTGGATCACCTGCTGGCCGGGCCGGTCCGCGGGGTGCGCCTTGCCGGCGAAGATGAACTGCACCGGCCGCTTCGGGTCGTCGACGAGCCGCGCGAGCCGGTCGATGTCACGGAAGAGAAGGTTCGCCCGCTTGTACGTCGCGAAGCGCCGCGCGAAGCCGATCGTGAGCACGTCCGGGTCGAGCTGCCTCTCGAGCTCGTCGAGGACGGCGGGTGCCTCCCCGTGCCGCGCGAACTGCCGGAGCAGCCGGCCGCGGGCGAAGTGCATGAGGTCGACCTTCTGGCGCAGGTGCGCATCCCAGAGCTCACGATCGGGGACACGGCCGATCCGGTCCCAGAAGCGGCTGCCGTCGGAGCGGCCATCCAGGTCGTCGAGGTCGGCATCGAGGAACCGCTGGTAGGCCTCGCGCGTGGGCGAGCCCACCCAGGTCGGCGCGTGGACCCCGTTCGTGACCGCGAGGATCGGCTCGGCGAGGATGGGGTGCCACGTGGCGTTCGCGGTCCGCGCGTGGAGCTGGCTCACCGCGTTCGCGCCGTTGGTGACGCGGAGGGAGAAGGCGGTCATGTCGAACTGCGTCCGGTCGCCCTCCACCCCGAGTCCGAGCTCGAGGATCGCCGGGATCGGGACGCCGCCGGTCCCGGGCCTGCCGTCGCCGTCGAAGAGCGGGCCTGCGACGCGCTGCACCAGCTCCGTGTCGAACCGCTCGTTGCCCGCCGAGACCGGCGTGTGGATGGTGAAGACGCTGTCGCGGCGGACGCTCGCGAACGCGGCGTCGAGCGGCGTCCCGGCCGCGACGAGCTCGCGTGCGCGCTCCGCGAGGAGGAACGCGGAGTGGCCCTCGTTGAGGTGCCAGGCCGCCGGCGCGATCTTCAGCGCGCGCAGCGCGCGCACCCCGCCGACGCCGAGCACGAGCTCCTGGTGGAGCCGCATCTCGCGCCCGCGCACGTAGAGGATGTGCGTGATCGGGCGGTCCGCGTCGTCGTTCTCCGGGACGTCCGTGTCGAGGAGCAGCGCGGGCGTACGACCCACCTGGGCGCACCACACGCCGACCTGGATCGTCCTGCCGGGCAGCTCGAGCGGCACGCGCAGCGGGTCGCCCGCCGCGTCGGCGACCCGCAGGATCGGCAGCAGGCTCGGATCGTAGTCAGGGTACGCATGCTCCTGGTGCCCGTCTGCGTCGATCGTCTGCCGGAAGTAGCCGTTGCGGTAGAGGAGGCCCACGCTGACGAACGGGACCGCCATGTCGCTCGTGGACTTCACGTGATCGCCGGCGAGGACGCCGAGGCCGCCGGAGTAGATGCCCAGCGACTCGGTGAAGCCGTATTCAGCGCAGAAGTAGGCGATCGGCCCCGGGAGCTCGTGGCCGTGCCGCCGTGTGAACCAGTGATCGGCGCCGTTGAGCATGTAGCGGTCGAACTGCGCGAGGACCGCGGTGTACTCGGAGAGGAACTCCCCGTCGTCGAGCAGGGTCGCCCAGTCGACCGTGCCCATGAGGACCTGGACCGGGTTCCTGTAGCGCACCCAGGCCGGGCGGTCGATGCGCGAGAAGAGCGCGCGCGTCCGCGGGTGCCAGGACCACCACAGGTTATAGGCGATGCGCCGGAGTCCCTCGAGCTGCGGGGGGACGCGGAGCGGCGGACCGGGCAGGGTGGGCACGCGGACGAGGGGCAGCATGTCGGGCGGATGATAGCGCCGCGCGCGACACCCTGTGAACCGGTTTAGTGGCCGCATCGGGGTCGGCGGGGCTCGCGCGGCGGCGCGTCGTTCGGCGCCCACCGGGTACCATGTCGGCGTGCGCGTCGCGATGATCGCTTCCGAATGCGAGCCGTGGGCCAAGACCGGCGGCCTCGGTGACGTCGTGGACGCCCTCGCGCGCGCCCTGGGCCGGGCCGCGGCGGTCGACGCGGTCGGCGTCGATGGGCCGGTGGACGTCTTCCTGCCTCGCTATCGGTCGATCGACCTGCCTGGCGAGGGCGTCGACGAGCGGCACGTGCGAGTGCCGGATCCAGTCTCCCCGGACGGCGCCACCGACGCGGTGGTCCGCTCCTTCGCCGCGGACGGCTACCGCCTGCGCCTCGTGGACATCCCGGCCGCGTTCGATCGCGACGGGTACTACGGGACCGGCGCCGTCGACCACCCGGACAACGGGTGGCGGTTCGCGATGCTCTGCCGCACCGCGCTCGAGACGATCCGCCAGGAGGGGCAACCGATCGACGTCGTCCACGTCCATGACTGGCAGGGGGCGCCGGCGGTCCTCTATCGCGACGCGTGGTACTGGGGCGACTTCACCCTCGGCCGGACCGCGTTCGTCCTCACGATCCACAACCCCGCGTTCCACGGATGGACGCACGCGCCGGACGTGTGGACGCTCGGGCTTCCGGGGGGCTTCGGGGACGCGTACGGCGTCGACCTCCTGCGCACCGCGGTCGAGCGGGCCGACGTCGTGAACACCGTGAGCCCCACGTTCGCCCGCGAGGCGCTCACGACCGAGATGGGCAAGGGGCTCGAGGGCGTGCTCGCGGCCCGCGGCGACCGCTTCGTAGGGATCCTCAACGGGATCGACACGGCAGCCTGGGATCCCGCGACGGATGCGGCGCTCGCCGCCAGCTACGACGCGGCGGACATCTCCGGCAAGGCCGCCTGTCGCCGCGCCCTCCTCGCCGAGATCGGCTTCGACCCGGATGATCCGGGCCCGGTCCTCGGCGTCGTCGGGCGACTCGATCCCCAGAAGGGGTTCGACCTCGTCGCGGGCGCGTCCCGGGCCCTCATCGCGGACGGCATGCGGATCGTGGCCCTCGGGACCGGCGATCGGCTCCTGCTCGCCGACCTCGCGGTGATCGCGACGCGGTCGCCGACGTCCCTGTCCGTGAACGACCGCTTCGACCGCGATCTCGCGCGTCGGATCTACGCCGGCGCGGACCTGTTCCTCATGCCGTCGCGATTCGAGCCGTGCGGCCAGTCCCAGATGATCGCGATGCGATACGGCACGCCGCCGGTCGTCCGGAAGACCGGTGGGCTCGCCGACACGGTGATCGACGCCGATGCCGACCCCGGCCACGGCACGGGATGGGCGTTCGAGGAGACATCCGCGAGCGCCCTCGCGTCGGCGGTGGGTCGCGCGGCGGAGATGTTCCGGGCGCCGGACCACGCCGCGTGGGACGCGGTCGTGGCGCGCGGGATGGCGCAGGACTGGTCGTGGCAGGCCGGACCCACCGACGGCTACCTGCGTGCCTACACCCGGGCGGTCGCCTCCCGCCGCTGATCGGCGCGCTCGGGACGAGTCGACGCGGATGAGAGGACCCGAGTCGCGGTGGCCGCGAAAGCCTCGCTCAGGTGCCGAGGTAGGCCGCGAGGTGCTCGCCGGTGAGGGTGGAGCGGGCGGCCACGAGGTCGGCGGGCCTGCCCTCGAAGACGATCCGGCCGCCGTCGTGCCCGGCGCCGGGGCCCAGGTCGATGATCCAGTCGGCGTGCGCCATGACCGCCTGGTGGTGCGAGATGACGATGACCGACTTGCCGGAATCGACGAGCCGGTCGAGCAGGCCGAGCAGTTGCGCGACGTCGGCGAGGTGGAGGCCGGCGGTCGGCTCGTCGAGGATGTAGACGCCGCCCTTCTCGGCCATGTGGGTGGCCAGCTTGAGCCGCTGCCGCTCTCCGCCCGAGAGCGTGGTGAGCGGCTGGCCGATGCCGAGATAGCCGAGCCCGACCCCGGCCAGCCGGTCGAGGATGACGTGCGCGGCCGGCGTGCGGGCCTCCCCGGCGCCGAAGAACTCCTCGGCCTCGGTCACCGACATCGCGAGCACCTCGCTGATGTCGCGTCCGCCGAGGTGGTATCCGAGCACCGATGCCCCGAAGCGCTTCCCCTCGCACTCCTCGCAGGTGGTGGCGAACCTGTCCATGAACCCGAGCTCCGTGTAGGTGACGCCGATGCCGTTGCAGGTGGGGCAGGCGCCCTCGGAGTTCGCGCTGAACAGCGCCGGCTTCACGCCGTTGGCCTTCGCGAACGCGTTGCGGATCGGATCGAGCAGTCCGGTGTACGTCGCCGGGTTGCTCCGTCGCGAGCCGCGGATCGCGCCCTGGTCGACCGACACCACGCCCACGCCGGCGGGGATCGACCCGTGCACGAGCGAGCTCTTGCCGGAGCCGGCGACGCCGGTGACGACGACGAGCACCCCGAGCGGGATGTCCACGTCGACGTCACGCAGGTTGTGCGCCGTGGCGCCGCGGATCTCCAGCGTGCCGGTCGGCGTCCGCACCGTCTCCTTGAGGGCGGCCCGGTCGTGGAGATGGCGGCCGGTGATCGTGCCGCTGGCGCGCAGCTCCTCGACGGGCCCCTCGAAGCAGACGGTGCCGCCCGCGGTGCCGGCGCCGGGGCCCAGGTCGACGACATGGTCGGCGATCGCGATCGTCTCCGGCTTGTGCTCGACGACCAGCACGGTGTTGCCCTTGTCCCGCAGCCGCAGCAGCAGGTCGTTCATCCGCGCGATGTCGTGCGGGTGCAGCCCCACTGTCGGCTCGTCGAAGACGTACGTCACGTCGGTCAGCGACGACCCGAGGTGGCGGATCATCTTGACGCGCTGCGCCTCGCCGCCCGACAGCGAGCCGGTCGACCGGTCGAGGCTCAGGTAGCCCAGCCCGATCTCGGCGAACGAGTCGAGCGTCTGCCGCACCGCCGCCAGGAGTGGCGCGAAGGACGGCTCCTCGAGACCGCGCACCCACTCGGCCAGGTCGCTGATCTGCATGGCGCAGGCCTCGGCGATGTCGATCCCCTTGATCTTCGAGGACCGTGCCGTCTCGTTGAGCCGGGTGCCACCGCACTCGGGACACGTCGTGAACGTCACCGCCCGCTCCACGAAGGCCCGGATATGTGGCTGCATGGCATCCACGTCCTTCGACAGGAACGACGCCTGGATCCGCGGCACCAACCCCTCGTAGGTCATGTTGATGCCCTCGATCTTCATCCTGACCGGCTGCCGGTAGAGGAAGTCCTCGCGCTCCTGCTCGGTGTAGTCGCGGATCGGCTTGTCGGGGTCGACGAAGCCGGAGGCCGCGTAGAGGCGGTAGTTCCACCCGCCCGCGGTGTAGCCGGGGATGGTGAGCGCGCCCTCGGCGAGCGACTTCGTGTCGTCGTACAGGCAGGACAGGTCGATGTCCGTCACCGAGCCCATGCCCTCACATCGCGGGCACATGCCGCCGGTGATCGTGAACGTGCGCTTCTCCGCCCGGGCGGCGCCCCGGTGGACCACGATCCTGCCGACCCCGCTGGCCGACGCGACGTTGAAGGAGAACGCCTGGGGGGAGCCGATGTGGGGCTGCCCCAGTCGACTGAACAGGATGCGGAGCATCGCGTTGACATCGGTCGCGGTGCCGACCGTCGAGCGGGCGTTGGCGCCCATCCGTTCCTGGTCGACGATGATCGCCGTCGTGAGCCCATCGAGGACGTCGACCTCCGGCCGCGCAAGCGTCGGCATGAAGCCCTGCACGAACGCGCTGTAGGTCTCGTTGATCAGCCGCTGCGACTCGGCGGCGATCGTGGCGAACACCAGCGAGCTCTTGCCCGAGCCGGAGACGCCCGTGAACACGGTCAGTCGCCGCTTCGGGATCACGACGCTGACGTCCCTGAGGTTGTTCACGCGCGCGCCCAGCACGCGGATCAGATCGTGGCTGTCGGCGGGGTGCAGCGCAGGCGACTGCGCCCCCGTCCTCGTGGCCATGCTCATCGTGTCTCCATGTCGGCTACCGCGCCGGCCCCGTCGTCGTACCCGTGCCGCCCCGGCTCACCGACATGGGAGACACGCCTTCGCCGCGCGTGCCCGCCAGGATGCCGCGGAGCAGCGAGAAGCGCGTGCCGTCCCCGGAGATCTCGAAGGTCTCGCGGGCGGTCCGCGACGCCTCGCCGAGCAGGCGACGCGCGGCGCCCTCGCGCCACGGCTCGGTCCGCGAGCGCGCGAACCAGTCCGCGGCCTCGAGCTCGATTGGCGCCACCTCCGCCACGTCCACCCGGAAGCCGGCGGCCTCCAGGATCCGCCCCCACTCCTCCATCGTCGCGTCGCGGCCGTGGCTGGGGTCGCGGAGGAGCTCCACGGCGTTGATGAACGTGTCGAGCGCGGGATCCGCGGGCGCCACCGTGTCGATGACCACGATGCGGGCGCCGGGGCGCAGCACGCGGGCGGCCTCCGCGATCCCGGCCGGCACGTCGGCCCAGTGATGCGCCGACACGCGGGTGACCGCGGCGTCGAACGACCGGTCGCCGAACGGCAAGGCGCGGACGTCACATGCGTGGAACCCGATGTTCGTCCGCCCCCGCTCCTCCGCGAGGAGCGAGGCCTGCCCGAGCATCGCCGGGACGAGGTCGATCGCCTCGACACGCGCCACGTGCGCGGCCAGGCGGACTGCGGCGTGACCCGCGCCCGTCCCGAGGTCGATCGCCACCTCGTCGCCGTGCGGGTCCAGCAGCTCGATCATCCGGTCGAGGTCCGGTCCGCTCGCGTGGACCTGCGAGGTCCGGTAGGCGGCCGCGACGGCCCCGTACTGCGCCCTGACCTGGGCCGTCTCGTCCGTCATATGCCGGGACCCCCGATCTCGAGGTGGCCGCCGGGCCACCGTCCTTGCCCGGTCGGAGGAGCCCATCATGCCATCGGCGGCGGCGCGGCTCCCGCCTGGCGTCCGTGCGTCGACCGCTGCCCGCCACTCGCTCGGCCGAGTCCGAGGTGATCGGGCGGTGATCCGAGGGCGATAGAGTGGGCGACCGGGGCAGCCCCGCTCCGCACCGCGCCAGGTGGGGGGAGCGGGTCGAGCGGGCGTCGGGGCGATACCCTGACGCCGCTCGTGGCCGAAGGATCCGTCCTCCGGGCGCGAGCGGCGGAGATCATGGCGGGCATGAGTCGCCGTCGCCGGGCGTGGCCGCCCGGATCGGCCGCGCGGCGGTCAGGCGGGTCGGCGCAACGTGAGCGGGGCGAGCGCCGAGGGGATGGTCCGCCCGCTTCGCTCTGCCGATCGGCGCTCGCGCGACACCGCGATCGCGGTGACGATGCGGTAGACGGTGAGGAACACGACGACGGTGGCCGAGCCGGCGTAGGCCCAGAAGGCCCACGGTTGGCTCGTGTCGGTGCCTGCCATGATCCCATGCGCCGTGGAGCCGATGAACGCGAGGAACGTGAGGTAGTGGATGAGCCGCCACGCCCGCTGCCCGATCCGGCTGCGCAGGTAGAAGCTCAGCGTGACGAGCACGACCAGGTAGAACGCGAGCTGTCCGATCCCCACGCCGACCGGCCGGTACGGCGACGCGAAGGGCACGAGCAGGTCAGCGATCGAGAAGTCGATCGTCTTGTCCAGGGTGAGCAGCGCGCCGTGGATCGCGGCGAGTCCCAGGCCCACGGCCGCGAGATCCCGGTGGAGCGCGAAGCTCACGGGACGATGCGCGATCGCGTCGAGGAGCTTGGTCGAGAGCAGCAGGCCGTACACGACCGACGCGGTGATCGCGAAGTAGGCGAGGAACGCGGTGACCCGAGACGTGAGCCACGGGATCTTCGCCGGCGTCTCCACGATGACGGCAGCCATGGCCGACAGTGCGGTCGGCAGGGTCAGGCCGAGCACGATCCCGACGCCCACGACGAGGGCGATGCCGAGAGCGACGCGAGCAGCGTTCGGGAGTCCCCGGTAGGTCACGTCAGGAACCTCGTGGTCGCGGGGAGGGCGACGACGCGCCCGTCGCGCAGAAGGATCACCGCACCGGCCGCGCCGGCTCGCGCCAGGAACTCGAGGCCGTCGACGGACCCGAGGATGACCGCGGACTTGGCGAGCGCCTCAGCCACCCTCGCCGAGCCGGCGATGGCCGTCGCCTGGACGACGTCGGTCGCGGCGGGCGCGCTGGTTCGCGGATCGATGAGGTGATGCCTCTCCCGCTCGCCATCGTCCCAGCGATGGATCGAGATGCCCGACGTGGCCACCCCGACCTCGGAGGGCGCGGTGGCGGGGGCCTCGAAGGCGAGGACGGCGAGGTTCGTCCCAGGCTCGCGCGGGTCGCCGACCCCGACCGTCACTCGATCGCCCGGTGCGACGCGGATCGCCACGTCGCCGTCCGCGTCCACGATGGCGCCCGGGTGGCGCCCGAGGAGCGCGAGCGCACGGTCCGCGATCAGGCCCTTCGCCACGCCGTCGAGGTCGAAGCGGAGGCCGGGCTCGCGGTCCACGACGGCGCCTCGGCCGTTCGCCGTGCGACTGCCTGCCGCGCGGCCGCCAGCCGGGAGGAGCGTCCAGCAGGCGCGCGATGTCGGTCCGACCGCGAGCGGGTGGCGGCCCGAGGCCCCCGTGTCCCTGGCGTCCGTCGTCGACCCGCCGAGTGTCGTCCCGGCCTCCGCGGCGAGGCGGGCATCGAGCAGCGTCGCGTCCACGACGCCACCGGTCATGTCGGCGGCGTCCGCTGCCCATCGGAGCGCCGCGGCGAGCGTGGGACCCACCGGGACACCGTGCCGCGGGTCCGCATTGAGCCGGAGCAGGGCCGAGTCGGCGCCGTGGCGCGTGAGGATGGAGGACCAGGCGCGGACGCGACGCGCCGCGAGATCGAGATCGCGCGCGGCCTCCGCCTCCCGGCCCGGCTGCGTCGTGGCCCGGAGGACGAGGCGGCCGCCCATCGCGGTCGAGCCGAGGAGGGCGTGCGCGAACCGGTCGATCGTCTCGACCCGCGTCGCCGCCGGACGAGCGCGGCGCTCGCGGGTCGAGACGCCTGCCGCGGAGGTCACGGGATCACCTTGCCCGACTGCGTCGTCTGGACGATGACCGTCTGCTGCGGCGGAGCTGGCACCGGGGTCGCGTAGATGATCTTGCGGGGCGGTGGCGTCACGTTGGACGGGAGCGTCACGACCTTCGTCACGTGGCGCACCGGCACGTTCGCGACGGGCGCCGAGGACGGAGCCGGTGCGCCGACGCTCGTCGTCGGGACGGCCGCGCTCGCCGACGCGCCACCGGCGATCGCCGCTACGAGCGCGGTCGTGGCGGCGATGCCCAACGCGCCGACGGCGAAGCGCGCGACGGCCGGGTCCGCCTTGGACCGCGCGTTGCCGGGGGCCGGCCGGGGTCCGACCCGGGCCGGGCCGGG
>CAIYQJ010000312.1 GCA_903928275.1 uncultured Chloroflexota bacterium | reverse complement strand
GGACGGTGCAGCAGACTGGCTCGCCGCTCTTCCGGCGGTAGCCCTCAGGCTCGGCACAGGCGACGTTCGACTGCCTGGACACCGGCCCCGGGAGTCGCATCTCATCGCTCGCGGGTTGCTTCGCGCGAGACGAGAGAGGCCGTCCGTCCCGACCGACGGCAACGAACCGGCCGCCGCCACGGTGATCCGATGCCACGGTTCGGCGCTTCACCGTCGCCCACGCGGCGATCGCCGCGGGACGCCTGCTCGACATCGACGTGCTCGACCACCCCGCCGTCGGTCACGACACGTTGGTGAGCCTGCGGGACCGCGGGATCGCGTCCGACCGGCGGGCCGGGGCGGGAGCCCGGGCGGCGGCGGACTGACGCCCGACCCGTGACGCCGCGGACGCGCGGTGCTGAACCCGGGTCCGGCCACTCCCTGCGCGACCCATGACGCGCCGGCCGCTCGAGCGGATCGACGCCCACGGCACGCGGCCGAAGGTCGCGCCCTGTCGGCCCTTCGCCTCGTGCGTGCGGCGGGCGACCATCAGCATCGACGCCTCAGCTTGCACGTACCGAAGCGGGAGCGCCACCCGCCGTATGCGGCCACCGTAGTCGGGCGGAACAGCAGCGTCCCCGTGCGCCGCGACGGCGACTGCATGTCATCGGCCTGCGCGTCGTCCCGGGGCACGAGATCGGCGCGACGGATGCGCCCGAGGTCCGCAGGGGGCCGCAATGCCCGAGGCGTGGCGTGGCAAGGCGGAGGGTTCCACGCAGGCCACGCAGGCCACGCAAGCCTCGGGGGCTTCGCTCTGCCCGGCGCGAAAGCCCGGCATTCCGCGCCCGCTCACGCCGCCGGAGGGCCTGCTCGCACGACGCCGGGACCTACGCGGTGCTCGCCGCCGCGCTCCTCACCGCCGCCGTGTGGTGCGCCGACACGGGCGGCCTCCGGCGATGGGCTTCGACACGGTGTCGGCGGAGCGTGCGGCTCACGCGGTCGCCGTTACCGCGCGCCCCGGAGCGACGGGGTCCGCGACGGGCGTCGAGTTTGTATCCGGCGGGATGTTGCTGCACCGGGCGGGTGGGCACACGGTGGACCGGACGGCTCTGTCGCGCCCTCATCCGGGGGTCCGGGCTCGACTCGCGCGCCCACACGTGGTCTGTCCGTGCGTAGTCGCAGAGGAAGCGAGTGGTCCCGGTGCCTGTTCCTTGAGATCGCGCAGACCTCGATCGACGACGAGCCGCTCTTGAAGAGGTGGAGGTTCCCCGTGAAACGGACTCTCTGTGCAGCGTGTCTGTTCGTTGTTGCTCTCTGTGCTGGGTGCAACACCAGCACCAGCACCAGCACCACTGCACCGGCATCTCCGGCTGCTATGCCCGATCTCGTCGGAACGTGGACTGGGCCCGTGAAGGGCTACATCGAAGGGGTCGGTTTCAGGGAATCCACGACTGCCGTCATGACAATGGTGGTCACCGAACAGAAGGACCGCCTGTTCACCGGGTACATGGTCTTTCCCTTGCTGTCCGGCAAGACGAGGACCGAGGGATTTGCCGGTGTGATCGCTCGTGATGGGAAGACCCTGCATCTCGTCGAATACACCACTGGGTATGACGATGGGACGATAGTGTCAGCCAATGAGATCGAATTGATGAACGCTGACGACAGCGAACCCGCCATGCTCGGCATTGATACCCTGAAGAGAAGCCAGTAGGAGGATCGCACCTCGACCTTCGCGTTTCTGCGGAGGGCAGACGACCCCTCGTCATCCGATTCTGCGCGGGAACGGCCGTGCAATGACGAACCGTTGGGGACGGGCGGCGGGCGCCGGCCAGGACGGCGGCCCGAACCCGCGCGACATCATCGGTCCGGCGGTCAGCCCATCGACAGGTCCGGTCATGCCGGTGCGCTGAACTCGATCGCGGGGTATCTCGTCGTCTTGCCTCGGCGCATCGTGGTCGAGCGGCCGGATCGCCACCGGGGGCCCGTCCTGCGGTCGACGCCGACCGTCGGGGTCGATACGGGGTCGGCAGAGCGCGCGGCTCACTGGACCCTGGCGTCGCACGCCCCGGATCCGCAGGCCGAAGGGGTGTCGAGTTGTATCCGGCGGGATGTTGCTGTGCTCGTCGCGTGGGCACACGCTGGGCCAAACGACCTTGCGGCCTCGCGTCCAGGGGGGGGTCCGGGCTCGACTCACGCGCCCGCACCTGGGCCGGCCGGGTGCTTCTGTAGACGAAGCGAGTGACGTAGATGCCCGAGATCCAGGCCCGCTCCACCCTCCGGTCGCGCGTGGCGGCGGCCGTGGGGTCGCTCCTCATCGTCGCGTCCCTGGGCGCGCCGATCCCGGCGCTGGCCACCGACGGCGCCGCGACGAAGCTGACGATCACGCGCCAGCCGGTCGGTGGTGTCAGTGGCGCGGCGCTGGGCACCCAGCCGATCGTGCGCATCGAGGACGCCGGGGGCAACCTGGTGGACTCCAGCACCGCCCTGATCACGGTCACCTCCACGGGCACGCTCGGTGGGAGTGAAGCCACCGGACTCGCCGCGAGCGGCGGCGTCGCGAACTTCACCAACCTGACGCTGGCCGGAGCGGCCGGCACGGCCTACACGCTGACCTTCGCCTCGAGCGGATTGAGGTCGGCCACCTCGAACCTCATCGGACTGATCGGCGGTCTCTACCAGGGCGGCAAGGTGGCCTACATCCTCCAGGCGGGAGACCCTGGTTACAGCGCGACCGTCCTGCACGGGCTGATCGCTGCCACGGAGGACCAGAGCGCAGGCATCAAGTGGTGGAACGGGAGCGCCACGACCACTGGCGCAACAGCAACGGCCCTGG
>CAIYQJ010000311.1 GCA_903928275.1 uncultured Chloroflexota bacterium | reverse complement strand
CGTCGACGACGACTCCACGGAACTGCGAGGCCCGCGACGAGCGGGTCGTCACGGGCCTCGTCGCTGATCGACTACTGGGCGGGGATGTCGGCGTTGACGCCGTCGGCCCACCAGTGCATGCAGGTCGTGCAAAGGTTTCCTGGGGCGCCGGGCGGGAACTGGTCGAGGTCGGCCTGGACGAGCTTCTGGCCGGCCGGGAGGATCTCCTTGCCCGTGTTGTCCTTGAGCGGCCCTGAGAAGACGTCGAACCGGTTGAACTCCCCCTTGAGCATCTTGGCCAGCGTGTCCTTGACCATCTGGACGTCGGCCGCCGGGAGGTCCTTGATCCCGGGCTGCGGGGTCTGGCCGTCCATGAAGCCGAAGAGGCCGAGGGAGCCGGATTCGGCGTCGAAGTACTCGTAGCCGGCCTTGTACGTCTTCGCCTTGACCTGCTCCGCGATCCGGGCGTACTCAGGTCCCCAGATCCAGTACGGCGTCGTGAGGCAGTGGTCGACCTTGCACGACCCGTAGTAGTCGTACGTGACGCCCCACTTGCCCTTCTCCTGGGCGACGTCGGCGACGGCCGGCGTGTCGGCGCCCGTGAGGACCACGTCGGCGCCGGCGTCGAAGAGCGAGGCGGCCGCGTCCTTCTCGGCGACCGGGTCGTGCCACGTGTTGATCCAGCGGACGTCCATCGTGCACTCGGGGCAGGTCTTCTTGGCGCCGAGCATGAACGCGTTGCCGAGCCGGAGCTCCTCGGGGATCGGGAACGTCGCCATGTAGCCGAGCTTCGGATTGCCGTCGAGCTTGGCGCGCGACCCCGCGAGCATGCCGGCGAGGTACTTCATGTCCTCGACCGCGCCCATGATGTTGCCGAAGTTCTTGCCGTTCGACTTGTAGCCGCTCACGTGCAGGAACGTCTGGTTGGGGAACTCCTCGGCCACGGTGGCCATCGGGTCCATGTAGCCGAAGCTCGTGCCCATGATGAGGTCGAAGCCCTTCCGGGCCAGGCTCCGGAACACCTGCTCCGAGTCCGTGCCCTCGGGGACGTTCTCGATGTACGCGACGTGCGTGCCGGGGACGTGCTGGCACAGGTACTGGAGGCCGTCGTAGTGGGACTGGCTCCAGCCGCCGTCGTTGTGCGGCCCGATGAGGACCATGGCGACGTTGAACTTGCCGGCGACCACGTCCGGGATCTGCGCCGCGCCCGCCCCGGCGCCGGCCTCGCAGTCGGCGGCCGTCGCGGTCGACGCGCTGGCACCCGCTCCGGACGGGGCTGGGCTCCCGCTGCTCGAAGAGCAGGCACTGAAGATGAGAGCCGCAGCCGCCAACAGCATCAGCGGCCTCAACGATCGGCTTGCCGTCATCGGTCCCCTCCATCGGTGCGAGATCGCATGTCACGCTGCCGGGCTGCGGGATCGCGTCCCCGGGGCGCGGCTCTGAAGATAGCCCGTCGCGACCCGCTCCATGGGCCCGCCGGCGCAGCCCCCGGATCACCCGGCTGGGGGCGTCGCATGGTTCCTGTCGGCACCTGCCGGCCGCAACCGGCCCGCACCGGCCGCCACCGGCCGCGCGCCGGACTGCAGCGATGCCCCGCAGCTGCGCGCCGCCCCCTAGACTCGCCCGTGGATGGAGCGCCGTGATCGACTCGCGAACATCGGCCTGCTCGCCGCGGCCGCGGCGGCGTGGGTCGCCGTTGCCGTCGTCATCCTCACGCAGGATCCCATCGCCGATCCGGTGGCCGGCTTCGGGGGCGCTGCGCTGATGGGCCTCGCATCGGGACTCACCGTGGCGCCGCTCGCCTGGCTCGTGGCCTACGCGCGCCACCGCCGGATCGCGTACCGCGGCGACTGGGCGCGCGCGCTGCGCCGCGGCGGCTGGGTGGGTCTTCTCGTGGGCCTGCTCGTCGCGTTCCGCATCCAGGGGGTCTTGAGCCTGCCGATCGCCGTCTTCGTCGTCGTCATCGTCGCGTTCGCCGAGATCACGCTCACCGTGGAGCGTTGACGGCGGACTCGCCGCAAGGATGTCGTCCGCGTCCCGGGTCGCCTCGTCGACGCCGGGAGAGGAGGTCCCATGCCGCATCCCCTCGCCACCACCACCCCCGCCGAGCCCTGGGCCGCGGGGAAGGCGCGGATCGCCGCTGCCGTGGAGGAACACCGCGCCGAGATCCTGGAGCTGTCGCACCGGATCCACGAGAACCCGGAGCCCGCGTTCGAGGAGGTGCGGGCCGCCGCGTGGGTGGCCGACGCGATCGAGCGCCACGGATACGCGGTCGAGCTCCCAGCCGGCAGCCTCGAGACCGCCGTCCGCGGCATCCTCCGCGGCGGGCTCGGAGGCGACGCGCCGCGCATCGGGATCCTCGCCGAGTACGACGCCCTGCCGGGGCTGGGCCACGGCTGCGGGCACAACTCGATGGCCGCATCCGGCGTCGGGGCGGCGATCGCGCTCGCCGCGGTCCGCGACGACCTGCCCGGCGAGGTCGTCTTCCTGGGGACGCCCGCGGAGGAGCGCGGCTCGGGCAAGCAGCTCATGATCGATGACGGCCTGTTCGACGGGCTGGACGCCGCGCTGCTCTACCACCCGTCAGACAAGGACCACGTGAGGGTCGACCTGCTCGCGAGCGAGGACATCGAGGTCACGTTCACCGGGCGCGCGTCGCACGCTGCGTCGGACCCCTGGATGGGCCGCAACGCGCTCGACGCGCTGGTGCTGCTCTTCGGATCCATCGGACTGTGGCGCCAGCAGCTCCGCCCGGACGCGCGCGTCCACGGCATCGTCATGGAGGGCGGGACCGCGGCGAACATCATCCCCGACCGCGCCGTCGGGCGGTTCATGATCCGCTCCGTCGACCAGGCCCACTTCGCGGAGATGCGGGAGCGGTTCGCCGCGCTCGTGGAAGGCGCCGCGCTCGCGACCGGCACGAGCGGCGAGGCCGTGTTCTCGGGCGGCTCGTCGACGATGAACGACAGCCGCGTCCTCGCCGAGGTCTTCGAGCGCAACCTGCGCGCCTACGGCGTGGATCCGGGGCCTCCCGATCCGAACCTCGGCAGCTCGGACATGGGCAACGTCAGCTGGGTGGTGCCGGCGATCCACCCCTGCCTCGCGATCTGCGACCCTGGCACACCGGGCCACTCGATCGAGTTCCGCCAGGCCGCGGCGTCGCCGCGCGCAGACGAGACGACGCTCCTCGCCGCGACGGTGATCGCGCAGACCGCGTACGAGCTGTTCCGCGACCCGGCGCTCGTGGCCGCGGCCGCCCGTGGGCTCGCGGAGGGTCGCGGCTGACGGGACGACGGGGCCATCGTGCGGGGCCACGGCCCGGCCGTATGATGCCCACGTCCACCGGGCCGTGTACGGGAGGTATCGGGTGAGCGAGGCGCGGCGTCCGCTCGGCGTCGGACTCATCGCCCTCCTCCTCGCGGCGAGCGCGATCGTGTCGCTCGCCGGGGCGGCGATCGCCCTCGGCGCGGGAGGGCTCACGCTGCCCGACGCCGAGCGATCCGGCTCTCTCCTCGTTACCGCGGCGTACGTCGGACTCGCGGCCGCGCAGGTCGTCGTCGCGTGGGGCTTCTGGACGCTTCACGGCTGGGCATGGAACCTCGGCGTGGCGCTCCAGGCACTCAACGTCGTCGTCGGCCTCGCGCAGATCCTGCTCGTCGGCGTGACCGGGATCGGGCTCCAGGGTCTCGCCTCCATCGTGATCGGGGTCGTCGTGATCGCATATCTCCTGCGCAGGCGCGTCCTCGACGCGTTCGTCCTGCGCTCGCTGGAGCGCATGGACGCCGACGACACCCGGAGGGGGACGCCGTGATCGCCGAAGGCTCTGGACCACCCGACTACGCCCGGCTTGCCGGATGGGACCGCGACTGGGAGGTCTTCTCCGACTACGACCTGCCGACGTACGTGGGCCCCACGACGTTCGGGAGCCTGCCGTGGGTGACGGATCCGGACGAGATCCGCCGTCTCGGCGTCGATGTCGCGGTCGTGGGCGCGCCGTTCGACGACGGCACGTCCCATCGGCCTGGCGCACGGTTCGGGCCGCGCGCGATCCGCGAGGCCCAGAGCGCGTCCGGTTCGCTCAACTCGCTCCAGCTGGACGTGGAGCCGTTCGAGGTGCTCACGGTCGTCGACGCCGGGGACGCGAACATCGTGCCGAGCTGGACCCAGCGTGGGCACGCCCTCATCCACCGCGCGGTGCGCGACATCGCCGCGACCGGCGCCATCCCGATCATCCTCGGCGGGGACCATTCGATCACGTGGCCGTCGGCCTCCGCCATCGCCGAGGTGCGGCATCCGCGCAGCATCGGGATCGTCCACTTCGACGCGCACGCGGACACCGGGCCCGACCTGTGGGGCGTGCTCGCCAGCCATGGCACCCCCATGCGCCGGCTCATCGAGTCGGGCGCCGTCGCCGGGCGCAACTTCGTGCAGGTGGGGCTGCGGGGATACTGGCCGCCGGTCGACGTCTTCGACTGGATGCGCGCCCAGGGGATGCGCTGGCACCTCATGCGGGAGATCGAGGAGCGAGGTGCGGAGGCGGTCATCGACGACGCCATCGCCGAGGCGCTCGACGGTGCCGATGCCGTCTACCTCTCGATCGACATCGACGTCATCGACCCCGGGATGGCCCCCGGGACGGGCACGCCCGAGCCCGGTGGGATGCTCACCCGCGAGGTCCTCCGGGCGATCCGGCGCATCGTGGGCGCGGTGGACCTCGCGGGCATGGACGTGGTGGAGGTGTCCCCGCCGTTCGACCACGCCGAGGTGACGGCGGCGGCGGCGAACCGTTGCGTCCTCGAGGCGATCTCCGCGCTCGCCGTGAAGAAGCGGGCCGGTGCCCGGATCCGGTTCGAGCCGCGGTAGCGCGGCGACGATGAAGACGGAGAGGCGGGCCGCGGCCCTCGCGCGCCTGTACGACCTGGATCTCGCCGACGACCCCGGCGACCTCGACCTGTACCGCGCGCTCGCCACGCGCACGGGTGGCCCCATCCTCGAGCTCATGGCCGGGTCGGGCCGTCTCGCCGTGCCGCTGGCCGCGGCCGGCCACACCGTCGTGGCGGTCGACGCGGACGAGGCCATGCTCGCGCGCGCCCGGGTCGCCGCGGCGGTGGCCGGGCGGGTGGCCGGCCGCGCTCTCTCGCTGGTGAGGGCGGACGTGGCGGAGTTCCGCGACGACGGGGGCCCGCGGTTCCGGCTCGCGTTCATCGCGCTTGGGTCGCTCATGCTCCTGCCCGATCGCGCGGCGCAGCGCCGTGCCATCGAGACGCTCGCCGTGCACCTCGCGCCCGACGGCCTCGCGGTCGTGGACCTGTGGCTCCCGGACGCGGCGGGCCTGGCCCGCTGCGAAGGGCAGCTCACGCTCGAATGGACGCGCACCGACGGGTCGGGCCGCGTCGTCACCAAGACGATGAGCGCACGACATGATGCGGCAGCCGCCGCCGTCGACCTCACGACCGTGTTCGAGGAGGGGATGCCGGGCGAGGCGCCGGCGCGCTGGATCCGCGAGGACCGGCTGGCGCTCGTCGACGCGCCGACCCTCGTCGACCTGGTCGAGGGCGCCGGCCTCGCGGTCGAGATGCTCGCGGGGGATTACGACCTCGGTCCCCTGGAGCCGGGCGCGGATCGCATCGTCCTCGTCGCGACGCGCCCTCGCCTCCTGCCGGCCTGAGCCGGCCCGGACAGCCGACGTCGCATCTCCGTGGCGCGCCCGGCCCGGCCCCGGCCCGCGCGCTTGGTAGACTCGCGGGCGTATGCCCGCGCAGATCCGACTCCTGATCATCGAGGACGTCCCGCAGGTCGCCCAGTACATCCGGCAACTGCTGGATCCACAGGCGCAGATCAAGCTCATCGACGTCCTGGCGGATGGGACGCACGCGCTCGCGGAGGCGGAGCGCCTCCGGCCCGACGTCGTGATGGTGGACATGCTCCTGCAGGGCAAGGTCAAGGGACCCGCGCTCATCGACGAGTTCCGGGGCTCATCTCTCGGTGTCCCCATCGTCGCGTTGACGGTGCCGCAGCACCCGGTGATCCGCTCGCCGGAGCGCGGGATCCACCAGGTGCTCTCGATGCCGTTCAGCGGCTTCGACCTCATCAACGTGGTCCAGGCGGCCTTCGCCCTCCGCGCAGAGGCTCGGGGCGAGATCCAGACCCGGATGGTCGCGGTGTACGCCCCGAAGGGCGGCGTGGGCAAGACCACGATCGCGTTCAACCTCGCGGTCGCGATCGCGCGCCGGGGCCCTCGTACGGCACTCGTCGACGGGTGCCTGCAGTTCGGCGACCTGCGGTCACTGCTGAAGGTCCCGCTCGATGCGCCGTCCATCGTCGACCTCCCAACCGACCGCGTCGCATCGGCGGACCTCACGGACGTCCTCTGGCGTGACCCGTCGGGGATCGACATCCTCCTCGCGCCGCCGCGCGTGGAGATGGCGGAGATGGTGATGACGCGGGACGTCGACAAGGCGATGGCGATGCTCCGCCAGGCCTACCGGGTCGTGGTCGTGGACCTTCCGACCACGATCTCGGACGTGTCGCTCGCGTTCCTCGACGCCTCCGACACCATCCTGTCGATCGTGACGTACGACTCCACCACGCTGCGCAACACGGCCGCGGTCGCGGAGGCGTTCCGCACGATCGGCTATCCGGACGACAAGATCCGCTACGTCGTGAACCGCGCGGACTCCGCCGGCGGGCTCCCCGTCGACCAGCTCGAATCGGCGATCGGCCGGAAGCCCGACTTCGGGATCATCTCCGACGGCCGGCTCGTCGTCGCGTCGAACAACGACGGGGTCCCGTTCGTCCTGACGAGCCCGGATTCGCAGGTGAGCAAGGACGTGGACGCCATCGCGAGCGCCCTGCTGACGGACCAGCGGTCCCTCGCGGTCGTCGGGCACGGCTGACGATGTCCGACCCGCGGCCGATCGGCGTCTTCGACTCCGGCGTGGGCGGCCTCACGGTCCTGCGCGAGATCCTGCGCCGCCTGCCGCACGAGTCGACCGTGTACCTCGGCGACAACGCGCGCACGCCGTACGGTCCGCGACCCGACGACGAGGTGCGGCGGTTCTCGGCCGAGTGCCTCGACGTCCTCGCCGCGCGCGACGTGAAGGCCATCGTCGTCGCCTGCAACACGGCCTCATCCGTGGCGCTGTCGGACCTGCGGCGCCGGTACGACCTCCCGATCCTCGGCGTCGTCCGGCCGGGCGCGGTCTCCGCCGCCCTCGCCACGCGGAACCGCCGCGTGGGCGTGATCGCGACGACCGCGACGGTCCGGTCGCGGGCGTATTTCAACGCGATCAAGGACGAGAACCCCGCGGTGGAGGTGTGCGAGCACGCCACGCCGGCGCTCGTGCCGCTCGTCGAGAAGGGGATCCTGTCCGGCCCGGAAGCGGAAGCCGCCGTCGCCGACGGGCTCGCGCCGCTCGTCGGCAGGCGCGCATCCGACGGCGAGTTCATCCACCCGCTCCCGCCGGAGGCGCGGATCGACACGCTGCTCCTCGGGTGCACCCACTACCCCCTGCTGCGCGACCTCATCCAGGCCGCGGTGGGGGAGTCGGTCGCGATCGTGGATTCGGCGACGGCCACCGCCTCGGCCCTCGCGGAGCTCCTCTCCATCAACGCCCTGGAGGCGCCGGGCACCACGCGCGGTACGGCGGCTGACGCCGGACGCGCGGGCCACGAGCCGCCGGCCGAGCGCGCCGCGCGCGCGAGCCACGTCCAGCTCACGACCGGGGACGTGGCGGCGTTCCACGAGCTCGCGGCACTGCTCTTCGGCGACGCGTTCCCGGACGTCGAGGCCGTCGCCGTGGGGGCCGGCGCATGACCGGGGCACCGCGGCGCCCGGCGGGACGCCTGTTCGGCGTCGGCGTGGCGATCGGGGTCGCGGCCGTGGGCGTCGCGGTCGCCGCCGGCCGCCGCGCCGAGCGCTCCGCTCGCATGGGGCTGGTCGACTGGCCGACCGTCGGGAGCATCGCCGAGGATCGCCTCCGTCGTGCACGGGGAGCGCTGCCGGCGGCCGACATCGCGGCATCCGATGCCGCGTACGCCGCCGCGATGCGACGGGTGGCGCCCGCGCTCGAGGCGCACCTGGGCGTGGCGCTGCCGGGCGTCGTGGAGCGGGCCGCAGCGATCGACCGGGCGGGCTGGGCGCGGGCGAACGTCCGCGTCCTCGCGCGACTCTTCGCCCGCGTCGAGGGCGACATCATCGCCCAGATCCTGCCGCCCGGCGTCGGGGGGACCCGCGCGACGCTGGCGGCCGCCAACCGGTGGGCGACCACCCGGCAGCTCGGCCTCATGCTCGGCTTCATGGGCCAGCGGGTCCTCGGGCAGTACGACATCGCGCTGCTCGCCGCCGAAGACGAGGAGCCCGGTCGACTGCTGTTCGTCGAGGAGAACGTCCGACTGACGGCCAAGAGCCTCGAGGTGGATCTCGACGCGTTCCGGGCGTGGATCGCGCTGCACGAGGCCACGCACGCGTTCGAGTTCGAGGCGCACCCGTGGCTCCGCCGGTACCTGGCCGAACGGCTCGAGGCCCAGCTCGCCGCGTTCTCGCGCGACGTCCGGGGCATGAGCCGCGATGTCATGCGGGGCCTGGCCGGGTCGATCCGCGGAGGTCGCAGCGGCCGTCACTGGATCGAGGCCCTCCTCACCGAGGAGCAGCGGCTCATGCTCCGGGAGACTCAGGCGATCATGAGCCTCCTCGAGGGGTTCAGCGACCACGTGATGGACGAGGTCGGCCGGGAGATCGTGCCGGGCCACGCGGAGATCTCCGAGAAGTTCCACAGGCGACGCGAGCGCCGGAGCGGCCTGGAGCGTGCCCTCATGCGGATCACCGGCCTGGACATGAAGATGGAGCAGTACCGTCGCGGCGAGCTCTTCGTCGCGGCGATCCTCGAGCGCGGCGGACCGGACGCGATCCGGCGGGTCTGGGAGGGACCGGAGACCCTGCCTCTCGATGGCGAGATCGAGGACCCGGACGCGTGGATCGCGCGGGTGATGGGCGAGCCTCGTTCCGCCCCGGACTCCGCGGCCCGCGCGGGCGCGGCCCGGTGAGCGACGGATCCCTCCAGCGGACGCCGACGGCGATCGCGCTCACGCCGATCCTTTCCGCCCGCTACCGCGCCCGCGACCTCGACCGCATCGCTGCCGCCGCGCCCGGCTCGCGCCTCGTCGGCGTCTCGCGCGAGGGCCTCGCGGACGGCTCGCTCGATGACGTCGAGGTGCTGCTCTCGGGCTTCCTCGGTCCCGGTGCGCTCGAACGCCTGCTGGCTCGGTCGCCGAGCCTGCGGTGGATCCACTCTGCGTCCGCCGGGGTAGAGCGCGTCTCGGTGCTGGCTCGGGCCCGCAGCGGCATCCTCGTGACGAACGCCCGGGGGGTCTTCAGCCGGCCCGTTGCCGAGTACGTCGCCATGATGGTCCTCGCCATCAGCCGGCGGCTTCCGCAGCTCATCGAGCTCCAGCGCGAGCGCACCTGGCAGCCGCTCGAGGGCCGCGAGCTCAGCGACGTGACGGTCGGGGTCGTGGGTCTCGGCAGCATGGGCCGCGAGGTCGCTGGGCTCGCGGCCATGCTCGGAGCGCGTGTCGTCGCCACCCGGCGACGCGCGGAGGGCTCCGCGGCGCCGCCCGGGATCGAGGTGCTCGGCGGCGCGGAGGCGCTGCCCGCCCTCCTGGCCGCCGCGGACTTCGTCGTGCTCGCGGTGCCGCTCACCCCCGAGACGGACGGCCTCATCGGGCCCGACGAGATCGCCGCGATGCGACCGGATGCGTGGCTCGTGAACGTCTCGCGCGGCCGCCTCGTCGACGAGGCGGCGCTCGAGCGCGGCCTCCGGGACGGTCGACTCGGCGGCGCCGTCCTCGATGCGTTCCGCGACGAGCCGCTCTCGCCGGCGTCGCCGTTCTGGACGATGCCGAACGTCGTGGTCACCCCACACACGTCGTGGTCCACGGATCGGGTGCTCGACCGCTCGATCGACCTCTTCTGCGACAACCTGGGCCGGTACCGACGCGGCGAGCCGCTGGCGAACGTGGTGGACACCGACGCCGGATACTGACAGCGGCAGGGCTGTCGGCGCGCCGCGGTCCCGCACCCGCGACCATCCGGGGCGCGCGGGCAGCTACGTACCGTGAAGCGGGGGTTCCTCCATGCAGATCGCGATCGTCGGCCTCGCCGGTGCCGGGAAGACGACCGTCTTCAACACCCTGACGCGCGGCCACGTCCAGACCGGCGGCTACGGGGGGATGGAGCTGCACGTAGGGGTGGTGAAGGTCCCCGATCCGCGGCTCGACCGCCTCGCGGAGATCTTCCGTCCGAAGAAGATCGTCCATGCCGACGTGACGTACGTCGACCTCCCGGCCCCGCCGGCCGCATCGGAGGGACGAGCGGGCACCGATGAGCTGCCCCCGGAGCACCTCGCGCGACTCCGGGAGGCCGACGCGCTCCTCCACGTGGTCCGCGCCTTCGAGGACCCGCAGTTCCCGCACGCGGACGGCAGCGTCGATCCGTGGCGCGACGTGGAGCGGCTCGACCTCGAGTTCGTGCTCTCCGACCTGGGCGTGACCGAGAAGCGGCTCGAGCGACTGAAGACGTCGGGGCACCACGGGACGCCGGCCGAGCGGGAGGCGAACGATCGCGAGGAGGCGATCCTGCTGCGCCTGCACGCGTCGCTCGTCGAAGGGCGCCCGATCCGGGACGAGGCGCTCGCCTCCGACGAGGAGAAGGCGATCCGCGGCTTCCGGTTCCTCACGCAGAAGCCGGTGCTCGTGCTCGCGAACATCGGCGAGGGGGACATCGCGAGAGCCGTCGAGATCGAAGCCCCGATCCGCGAGCGATCCACACATGCTCGGACGCTCGTCGACGCTCTGTCGGCGCGGATCGAGATGGAGCTCGGGGACCTGGCCCCCGAGGAGGCGGCCGCCTTCATGGAGGACCTCGGGATCGAGCGGTCGGGGCTCGATCGGGTCATCGCGCTCTCGTACCGGCTGCTCGGGCTGATCAGCTTCCTGACGGCCGGACCCGACGAGGTCAGGGCGTGGCCGATCCCGGACGGGTCCACCGCCGTCGATGCGGCAGCCGCGATCCACACGGACCTGGCGCGAGGGTTCATCCGCGCGGAGACGGTGGCGTACGAGGATCTCGTCACCCTCGGCTCCACGGCCGAGGCGCGCAAGCACGGAAAGCTGCGAGCGGAGGGGCGGACCTACCGCGTGCGCGACGGCGACGTGCTCGAGATCCTCTTCAGCCGGTAGCGAGGGGCGCCGGGCCCCGTCCTCACGAGAGGCGCGACGGGGGTTCCAGGTCGGCGAGGATCGTCAGGTAGTCCGGCAGCTCGTCCAGGCCGTCGTCGTCGTCACCGTCTTCGTCGTCCTCGCCGTCCTCGTCGTCCTCGCCGTCCTCGCCGTCGGAGTCGCTGTCGTCCGGCCACGGCCCGGCACTCGGGCGGGCCGCAGTGGACCCGTCCTCGGCGATGAGCGCGTTGTCGGCGGGCACCGTGGAGACGCGCACCGAGGCGACGATCCGGTCGTCCGAGACGAACACGAAGTCGTGCTCGCGCTCGAGCTCTCCCGCGATCGCCTCGGCGAGCGAGTCCTCCTCGAACGCGTCCTGGACGCGGGCGCGGACCTCCTGGACGAGGTCGAAGAAGTCTTCGCGCGACATGGCCGTCTCGCGTGCGAGGATGACGTCTGCCAGGAGGCGGTCGTCGCCCTCGTGGAGCTCGTAGAAGTACACGGTCCCTCCGCGATGGGGACTGGGGAGGCGTTGATGCCCGTTCGGCAGTATAGGTCCCGTCCGACCGGGGGCCGGCTCGGACCGTCATGAAGACCACGCCCCCGGAGGTGGTCCACGTCGGCTCCGCCTGCCGCGACGTGTCCCCCGGCGACCCGCGCGGTTGGCGGCTCGGGGGCGGCGTCACGTACGCGGCCCTGACGACGGCGCGTCTCGGGCTCCGGACCGCGGCCATCGTCGGCGTCGACGCGGATGCCCGCGGCGCCCACGAGCTCGACCTCCTCCGGGACGCGGGCGTGGACCTCCTCCTTGTCCACCTCGCGACCGGGCCGGTCTTCCACAACGTCGAGACGCCGGAGGGCCGGATCCAGACCTGCGTCCGGGTCGGCGTCCCACTCCCGGTGCCCGCGCTGCCCGAATCGTGGTTGGCGTCAAGCGCCTGGATGGTCGCGCCGGTGGCGGGCGAGGTCGGCGACGCGTGGGCCGAGCCCATCGGCGAGGGCGCTTTCGTAGGACTCGCGTGGCAGGGCCTGCTCCGCCGGCTCCGCGACGGCGAGCGCGTCACGCGTCGTCCACCGGCCCCGTCGGAGCTGGTGCGTCGCGCCGACCTCGTCGGCGTGAGCCATCACGACGTCGCGCCGGAGACTCCCCTGGAGGATCTCGCGACCCTCCTCCGGCCCGGCGCGGTCCTCGCCGTGACGCATGGCCTCGACGGCGGGCTCCTCCTCACGCTCGGCGCGGACGGCCCGACTCGCACCGTCCGCTGGCGCCCGACGCTCAGCGACCGCGAGGTGGATCCGACCGGGGCAGGGGACACCTTCCTTGCCGCGCTCGTCGCGACAGCCGCCCACCCGCACATCGCCGGACACCAGCGATCGCGCCTCGATCTGCGCGTCGCCGCCGCAGCCGGTGCACTCGCGGTGGAGGACCACGGGCTCGCCGGCGTCCCGGACAGGGAGCAGGTCCTCGCGCGCGTGGGCCGAGAGCGCGTCGGCCGCCCGTTCGGCCCCGCCCGCGCGGACGTCGTCGGGACGTACCCGCGTCGCAGCTGACGGCACGCCCCGGCGCCACGCCCGCGGCGGCCGTCACCGGGTCCGGGGGCGCGCCGCGCCACGCGAGCGCTCGATCCGGCGGACGAGGCGGGCGCGCCGCCCGTGGAGAAGGCCCTCGGCGCGCGGGTCCGGCCTTCCGAGTGCCCGTCGGCGCGCGAGGAGCGCGAGCGCGCGGTCGGTGGCACGAAGCGCGCCCTGGACGTCACGCTCGGCGTGCTCGAGGATCTTGGCCACCTCCACCCATGCCGCCGCCCCGTCCGGACCCTCGACGAGCGCCGCCTCCTCCCACGCTGCCCGCGCGTCGTCCGGCCGGCCGAGCCGCCGGAGCGTGCGAGCTCGCGCCGAGAGCAGCGCCCCGAGCGGGTCCGACGCGACGCCCGCATGCGGCGCATGGCGGAGCGCACCGATGGCGCCGTCGAGGCATGCGAGGGAATCGTCATGGCGGCCGTGCGCGCGGAGGAGCCCCGCGAGGGAAGCCTGGTCCCCGGGATGCGCCGACGGTCGCGCGTGCGGATCGGCGAGCGTGCGGTCCACGTACGCGAGGAGGCGCCCGAGGGACCGGACATCCTCGGCGTTGTGACGGACGACGCGGGCAAGTGGATCGGCAGGCCCTCCACGGAGGAAGTCGAAGTACAGGGAGGGGATCTCCCAGCCCTCCACGTCGTCGAAGCGGCGCAGGTCGAGCAGGCCCTCCTCGGCGGACCTGAGGCGGGCGCGATCCAGGCGGTGCCGGAACAGGCGACGGACCGTGGTGAGCAGGTCGACGTGCGCGGCGAGCGACGGTGCCGCCCGGCCGTGCAGCCGGAACCTGGCGACGAGCAACGGCCAGTCGAACGTGCGGCCGTTGTACGTGACGAGGGCGGGCGTGGTCCCGATCTCCGCTGCGACGGCGTCGAGCAGGGCGGCCTCGTCGCCGTGATCCGGCAGGAGGAGCTGGACGAGGCGCAGGGTCCCCGCCTCCCAGCGTGCGATCCCCACGAGGAACGCGACCGTCCCCGTCCCGGTCCCGAGGCCGGTGGTCTCCGTGTCGAGGCAGACGAGAGGCTGATCCGGCGCCGGCTGCCCCGGGATCCACGACAGGCGCTCGCGATCGAGCGCGAGCGGCAGCGACCCGGCGTCGACGCGGACGATGCGACCGCTTCGTCCGTCGATGATCACGCCGTCGACCGCCGCCGCGAGCCGCTCCGCGAGGGGCCGAGCGGCGCTCGCCGGCCGTGCGGCGGGCACGCGGCCCGGACTGTCGCGGAACGCCGCGAGCCTGCGGCCGAGCGTGATGCCGGTGACGGACGCGGCGATCCGCTCGGCACGCGCGCCGCTGTTCCCGGCCCCGGCGACGGCGGTCGGGGTCAGGCTCGATCCGGCGGGGTCCTGCGCGAGGCTCATGCCGCGGCCCGTCCGCGACGCGGAGCGACGATCGGGGCACCGAGCGTCGCGAGCAGGCGCAGCGCGAGCGCGCGTGGGTCGTCGACGTCCGACCCGAGGTCGAGCCGGGGTCCGGTACAGGCAGGGCAGCCGGTGTCGCACGCGCAGCCCGCGATGAGGTCCGCGGCGCCGGCCACGATCTCGTCGTGTCGAGCGAACAGGCGTTCGGCAAGGCCCACGCCGCCCGGCACCGGCTCGTACAGGTGGATCGTGGGCACGTCCGAGTGGGGCGACCGGACCTGCGTGACTAGACCGAGGTCGCGCGGGTCCACCATGAGGAGCACCGACCCGACCGCCTGGATGGCCCGGCCGGCCGCGACGAGCGCGACGTCGAGCTCGTCGCGTCGCCAGCCGGAGGCCTCCTCGACGGTGAGCCAGTACGCGGTGGTCTGGAGCTCGATCTCCGGCAGGTGGATGCGGCCCCAGCCGATGTTCTCGTTCGTCCCGAACTTGAGCTTCTTGTAGATCGTCGCGAGGCTCGCGACCATGACCTCGCCATGGGACTTGCGGCCGCCGGTGGTGGCCTCCGTCGCGAACACGTCGAGGGGCTTGAGCGTGACGGCCAGGTCCGCCTGCGTGTAGTGGTCCACCGCCACGCGCCGGACGTATGCCTTGCGCTCGTCCCAGTCGAGGCGGTCGACATGGAACTGGATGGATTCGTGCAGGTAGATGGCGTCCTCGTGCACGAGCGTCCGGGCGGAGAACAGGTCCACCTCGCCGATGACGCGGGGCGCATCGCCCGTGGTGTCGATGATGACCACGTTCTCCTCGGCGGCGCTCCTGAGCGAGATCGCCGAGGCCGGGAAGTTCTCGCTCGCCCAGTACCAGCGCCCGTCCGAGGCGAGACGCACGTGTCCCTCCTCGGCGAGGAACGCGAGCAGCTCGTCCGCCGGCTCGGGGCCGAAGGCCTCGCCCGCGTCGAACGGGAGCTCGAAGGCCGCGGCGCGGAGATGGGCGAGCAGGATGTGCAGGTTGTCCGGGTCGAGCCGTGCCTCCTCGGGATCGCCCTCGAGGACGAACTCGGGGTGCCGCAGGACGTACTGGTCGACGGCTGCGCCCGACGCGACGAGGACGGAGACCGACGTCCCGTTCCGACGACCGGCCCGGCCCATCTGCTGGCGGGTGGCGGCGATGGAGCCGGGGTACCCGGCGAGGATCGCGACGTCCAGGCCGCCGATGTCCACCCCGAGCTCCAGGGCGTTCGTGGCGACGACGCCGAGGAGCTCGCCATCGCGCAGCCCGCGCTCGATGGCACGGCGCTCGGTGGGCAGGTACCCGCCACGGTACCCGCGGACCCGCCTGGCGGGGCCCGGCAGCGAGCCGTCCCCGTCGCGCATGCCATCCCGTATGGACGTGAGGAGGATCTCCACCGATGTCCGCGACCGCCCGAAGACGATCGCCTGGCGTCCGGCACGAAGGAACGGGAGGGCCCATCGCGCGGCGAGCGTGAGGGACGACCCGCGGGCGCCGGTCGCGGCATCGAGGAGGGCGGGCTCCACGAACAGGACGTGGCGCTCGCCGGCGGGCGACCCGTCGCGGTCCACGATCTCCACCTGGCGCCCGATGAGCGCGGCGGCGAGGGCCCCGGGGTTCGCCACGGTGGCCGAGCAGCAGATGACGATGGGGTGCGAGCCGTAGTGTGCGCAGATCCGCAGCAGGCGCCGCAGGACGTTGGCGACGTGGCCACCGAAGACCCCCCGGTACGTGTGCAGCTCGTCCACCACGATGTATCGCAGCTGCTCGAACAGGCGGTACCACTTGGTGTGGTGGGGGAGGATCGCCGCGTGGAGCATGTCCGGGTTCGTGACGACGACCTGCCCGGCGGTGCGGACCGCCGACCTGATGGGGGCGGGCGTGTCGCCGTCGTAGGTGGAGGCGGACACGTCCATGCCCGAAGCGGAGGCGAGACCCCGGAGAGCCGCGACCTGGTCCTGCCCGAGCGCCTTCGTGGGGAAGAGGAAGAGTGCCCGGGCAGCGGGATCCTCGGCAAGCGCCTGGAGGACCGGGATCTCGTAGCAGAGGCTCTTGCCCGACGCGGTGGGCGTGACGACGACGACGTCGCGGCCCGCCCGGACGGCCTCGATCGCGTCAGCCTGATGCCGGTACAGGCTGGCGATCCCCGATGCCGCGAGCCCCGACCCGATGCGCGCGTCCAGCCACCCGGGGATGGGCACGGTGATGGCGTCGCGCGGTGGCACCACCACGTGGTGGACGACGCCCCGGGCGAGCGACGGCTCATCGAGCATGCGGCCGAGGACCGATTCGGTCCCTGCCGGGGCGTATGTCCGCATCGTCGCCTCCCGCGGTGCCAGATAGAACAGGCGTGCTGTTCCAGGCGACTCTAGCACCTCGCGCAACATGTGCGCCGCTCGCTCGCGCCACCGCCAGGAGACGCCGCCCGGCGTCGGCCCGCGGGTTCGGGGTTGACGGTCGGTCCCGCCGAACCCTACGCTCGGCCGGTGATCAGGAAGGACCAGCGGCCGCGCGCGGGATCCGGGTCCGCGGAGCCGTCGACCGCGGCGCCTGGCGGGGCCACGTCCGACGATCCCGTGGTCGCCGAGGCGAGGGGAGACGCGCCGGGCGCGGCCGGGTCGGGTGTCGGCGTGCGGGGCACGTCCGGCGCGGCCGGGTCGGGGTCGGACATCGGCGTGCGGAGCGCGGCCGGCAGTGCGCCCCCCGGCGAGGTGGGCGCCTCGGTCGAGGGAGCGCCGGCGCTCCCGCCCGTCGCCGTCGCCGGGCTGTCCAGGAAGCGCCTCTCCTGGATCGTCGCGGGCGTCGTCGCCGCGTGGATCCTCGTGACATTCGCGCGCCAGGTGGGAGACGCGGCGGAGACGTCGGCGCGCGCGGACCGCACGCGGTCGGAGAACGCGTCCATCTCGGCGGAGCTGGACCGACGCCGTGCCGAGCTCGCGTTCATCCAGGAGCCGCGCTTCATCGCGCAGCAGGCCCGGGCGTACGGCGTCGGGACGCGCCGCGAGCATCCATTCACGCTCGGGGTCGATGCGCCTCCGCTGCCGGCGGACGCGCCCGGATCCGCGTCCCTTCGCGTCGGGTTCCGGACGTACGAGCGGACGCCACTCGAGGCCTGGATCCAGGTCCTGTTCGGGTCGCCTCCGGGCTCCTGATCGGCACGACCCGCGACCCGGGCTGCCACGGAGGCGGTCCCGGGCGCCCGCGGGCGTATTCTCGCGCGATGCGGCGCCTCGGCCTTCTGCGGACGTCACTCGCCCTCGTGCTCGTTGCGTGCGGGCCAGGCCCCGGCACGCCGGCGCCATCTGCAGCGCCGAGCGCGCCGGCCGCGAGCCAGGCAGCGATCGCGTCGCCCGCGCCGGCGTGGACCCCGGGCCCGAGAGCCTCCGGTGCGTGCGCCGAGCTCCCGCCTCTCGCGTTCCGGGCGGCCCAGCTGCTTCTCGTCGGCATCCCGGGGACCGCGATCGCCCAGACGAGCCGCGATCTCGTCCGGGGCGGTGTCGGCGGGATCATCCTCTACGGACCGAACATCGCGGATGCCGGACAGGTACGTTCCCTCGTCGCCGCTCTGCAACACGAGGCGTCGGTCCCGCTCGCGATCGCCGTCGACGAGGAGCCGGGTCGCGTCGCGCGCTTCGCGACGGCCGGCATCCTGCCGGCCACCCCCACCGCCCGCGCGCTCGGCGGAAGGTCCGCCGCGTCGATCCGGTCCACCGCCCGCTCCATCGGCCGCGGGCTCGCGGGCCTCGGCGTGACGGTGGACCTCGCGCCGGTCCTGGACGTGACGAGCGCCACGGCGCTCGGCGTCATCGGGGATCGCTCATTCGGGTCCGATCCGGCCGCCGTGGCGCGCGCGGGCACGGCGTTCGTCGAGGGGTTGCAGGCGGCGGGCATCGCGGCGGTCGCCAAGCACTTCCCGGGGCACGGAGAGACGACCGTGGACTCCCACACGTCGCTGCCGAAGGTCGCGGCCTCCCTCGCGACGCTCCGGCGGCGAGCGCTACCGCCGTTCGTGGCAGCCATCGCGGCCGGCGTGCCCGCGATCATGCTCGGGCACCTCCTCGTGCCCTCGATCGACGGATCGCTCCCCGCGTCGCTGTCGCCCGCGGTCGTGCACCTGCTCCGCGAGGACCTCGGGTTCAAGGGCCTCGTCATGACGGACGACCTGTACATGGGCGCGCTCGCCGCCCGGTGGGACGCGGGCCAGGCGGCCGAGAAGGCGGTGGCGGCCGGCGCCGACATGCTCATCCTGTCCGCCGGCACCGGGGCGCTCGACGTCGCCGGTGCGATCGTGGACGCGGTGCGGGGCGGCCGGCTGGCCGAGAAGACCGTGACGGACGCGTTCCTCCGCGTCGAGCGGTTCAAGCACGTGGACCGCTGGGCCGGCTGCGCCCCGTGAGCGTGAGCGTCCCCGGACCGGTCGTCAGTGGCGGCGACGCTTCTCGGCCGGGGGGTTGACGGACCGCAGGATCTTCATGAGGACCCAGAGGCTCACGCCGAGCATCGCGAGGAAGATCCCGATGCCGATGAGGGGCAGCCACGCGTAGCTCGTCGTGTCCATCTGGGTGAGGAGCACGGCGACGATCGCGGTGCCGATGAGCTGACCGACGAGCACGAGGCCCACGGTGAGCCGATCGCCGAGCGTGCTGATCTTCCCGATCTGGTCGGTCAGGTCGCCGGTGTCGACTTCCACGACGAGCTTGCCCCTCTTGTACTGGTCGATCCACGAAAGCGTGGCGGCCTGGAGCGACGGGATGTTGCCAAGCGCCTGCCGGCCGACGGCCATGAGCTGGCCCTTCGCGACCTCGACGATGCGGTCCATCGTCACCTCCGCGGCGAGCAGCCCCTGGATCTCCTCGATCGCGAGCCCCGTGAGGTCGTAGGCCGGGACGAGCATCCGCGCGACGCCATCGGCCTGCATGATCGCCTTCACCGCGAGCGTGAGGCTCGACTTGGGACGCAGCCCATTCGCGTAGAAGGTCTTGAGGATGGCGCTCATGATCGTCGAGAAGCCGGTCCCCGAGCCGTAGATCCAGTGCTGCCGGAGCGCCCGGTCCATCGAGAGCCGATACGACGCCTCGTCGTAGTCCTCCGTCTTCGTGCACAGGCGGAGCGCGACGTCGGCGAGGCTCCCGATGTCGCGGCTGCGCACTGCCCAGACCAGGGCGGCGAGGTCCACCCGCTCCTCGGGCGTGAGCTCGCCGACGAGCCCGAAATCCAGGAACGTGATGGTGCCCGTCTGCGTGTCCACGCGGATGTTCCCGGGGTGCGGGTCCGCGTGGAAGAAGCCGTCGATGACGATCTGCTTGATGAGCGAACGGACGAACGTCCGGGTGAGCGCCTCCTTGTCGAGCCCGGCCGCGTCGATCGCCGCGACGTCGTTGAGCTTCACCCCGCCGATGCGCTCCTCGGTGAGCACGCGACTCGTGGAGAGATCGCGGTGGATCTCGGGGATGTGGACACCCTCGAGCGAACGCATGTTGTCCGCCATCCGGATCGCGTAGTACGCCTCGTTCCGGTAGTCGAGCTCCTTGAGCACCCCGGCGGCGAACTCGCTGATGAACGCGGTGGCGTCCATCGCGCGCGCCATGGTGAAGCGGGTCTCCAGGACGCCGGCGATCTCCTCCATGACGCCCAGGTCCGCCTTGGTCTTCGCGATGATCTCGGGCCGCTGGACCTTCACGATGACCGGCGTGCCGTCGAGGAGCGTCGCGGCGTGGACCTGCGCGGTGGACGCGGCCGCGAGCGGCGTGTGGTCGATCGTGCCGAACACCGCCTCCGGCGGAGCCTTCAGCTCGGCGGTGATGACATCGCGCGCCTGCTCCCACGGGAACGGAGCGACGTTCTCCTGGAGCAGGGCGAGCTCCTCGACCCAGTCCGGCGGGAGGGCCTCCGCGCGAGTCGATGCCATCTGGCCGAGCTTCACCCACGTGGGCCCGAGCTCCTGGAGCATCACCCGGATCTTGGCGGGCGTCGTGAGGTCCTGGACCGGGTCGGCCTGGGCGTGCACGAACAGGGCCACCCGATCCCATACGGCGCGGAGCGGCGTCCCGCCGACGAAGATGTCCATCCCGTAGCGCGCGATGATCTCGTAGACCTGCTGTAGTCGGAGGTTCTCGAGGATCGCGTTGCGCCGCGGCGTGGGCAGCGCGTCGAGGACGCGCCAGATGAGCTTCCCGCGGCCCTCCTCGTCGACGACCGGGCGGCTGAGGCCCAGGACCGCGTTGCCGCCCGTCTGGAGGACGGTGTAGACGGTGGCACCGAGGAAGAGCCACAGGATGTCCGGGTGGGCGATCACCCAGTTCACCGGGGAGACCCAGGCCGCGATGGCGAACACGATCGCGTTCACGATGAGCAGGAAGAGCCCCATCGACCACAGGAGGACGCGGCCCGTGAGCGCGATGACGATGGGCCGGACGATCGTGTCGACGACGACGAGCACGATGCCGATGACGATGTAGGCGATGATGCCGCCCTGCACCTCGATCGTGGCGATCGAGACCGAGGTGCCGTCGGCGGCCGTCGACGTCATGCGGATGAACGTGAACACGATGAGCGTGACGACCAGCGCGGCCGTGTCGACCGCGACCTGCACCACGAATCGCTTCATCGGCCACCCTCGCGGCGGTTCGGCGCAGTGCGTGCGCCGGCCGACACCACGATATACCCCGGCGTGCCCGCCGGGAGGCCCTCTCATCGCGGAGAGCAGGCCCTCCGGGGTCTACGGATCCGAAGGCCGATCTCCGCGTGCGTCTCCGAGCTCGGCCAGCGTCCGGTGCGAGACCGTGGCGCGATAGGTGACGAGGACGGCGCGACCATGCGGGGTGCGCATTCGCTCGACGCGGACCACGGCGTGCGCGAGCAGGAGGACCGCCGGATCGCCGGTCGCGTGGGTGATGGCGAAGGCCTCGCGCAGGAGCTGCCCCTCACCCGGGACGGTGAACCACTCGGCGAGCGGCAGGCCGAGGGTCGCGGCCGGGACGAGCGCCCACAGGTCGTCGCTCGCGGCGTGGAGCACGAGGTTGGGCCCGTCGAGGACCACGTGGACCACCAGGCCGGCCTCGACGTGCCGCACGATGGGTGGAACGGACCGGTCGGCCACGCGACCTCACCCCCCGTTGGATGCGCCGGCGCCGCGGACGGGGCGTGGCCCGCGATACCGGTGCACGGGCCCAGCGTAGGCGAGGGGCGCCCGCGATTCAACCGAGAGAACGCGCCGCTCGGTCGGCGCTCCCCGGAACCCCTTCGGCAACGCTCCGGCCGGTTGCGATAGAATCCGCCTCCGGCACGCGGGACGGGGAGGCCCATCGAGGACGGCTCGGACCGCGGCGCCGCACGACGCGCACGTGGCGGAGTAGCTCAGTGGTAGAGCAGGGGACTCATAAGCCCTTTGTCGGTGGTTCAAATCCGCCCTCCGCTACCAACCTCCCGGGCCCGCGCTCCCGGGATCCCCGGCCCCGTCGGTCGTCTGCTGGCTGACCGCGGCGGCTATCTCGCCGCCGCCCCCGAGGCCGCCCGGTCGTGCCGCTCGCCCATGGCACATCCACCGGGCCGTCTCGTGCGAATCGCAGGTGTCGGGCCGATGCCCGGCCCCCATCGCCCCGGAGCCCACGCAAGGGGTTCCGAGGGCGCCAACGCTATACTCGACCCTCGGCCGGGCGCGCCCTCGCCCCGCCCGTTCTCGCGGAGGCACCGTTGAACTCGAAGTTCTTCCGGAACGGCATCGTCATGCTGATCCTCGTCATCGGCACGGTGGCGCTGCTCTACACGTGGCTTCTCCAGTCTCCGGCCGACACGTCCAAGTCGTACTCGTTCTTCCTCGACCAGGTGTCGAAGGGCCAGGTCGCCAAGGTCGTGCAGACCGGCACGACGCTGCAGGTGACGACGACGGGGACGCCGCCCGACACCTACACGACGGAGGTCGCGAGCGCGTTCACCAACGTGTTCGATGACATGACGAAGGCCGCGGTCGCCGGCGGCCAGGACATCGCCAAGATCGACTACAAGGCCCAGCAGGAGCCACAGACCGGGCAGTGGCTCGGCTTGCTCATCAGCGCGCTCCTGCCGGTCCTGCTCATCGGCGGCTTCATCTTCTTCATGATGAGACAGGCCCAGGGGACCAACAACCAGGCGATGAGCTTCGGCAAGAGCCGCGCCCGGATGTTCCTCGGGAACAAGCAGGTCGTGACCTTCAACGACGTCGCCGGCGTCGACGAGGCCAAGACGGAGCTCCAGGAGGTCGTGGAGTTCCTCAAGTACCCCGAGAAGTTCAACGGCCTCGGGGCGCGGATCCCGCGCGGCGTGCTCCTCGTGGGACCGCCCGGCACCGGCAAGACGCTCATGGCGCGCGCGGTCGCGGGCGAGGCGGGCGTGCCGTTCTTCAGCATCTCCGGGTCGGAGTTCGTCGAGATGTTCGTCGGCGTCGGCGCGAGCCGCGTGCGGGACCTCTTCGACCAGGCCAAGCGCAACAGCCCGTGCATCGTCTTCGTGGACGAGATCGACGCCGTCGGGCGCCAGCGCGGCGCCGGGCTCGGCGGATCGCACGACGAGCGCGAGCAGACCCTCAACCAGATCCTCGTCGAGATGGACGGGTTCGACACGAACACGAACGTCATCGTCGTGGCCGCCACCAACCGCCCCGACGTCCTGGACCCGGCGCTCCTCCGGCCGGGCCGCTTCGATCGCCAGGTCATCCTCGACCGCCCCGACATGCGTGGGCGGACCGAGATCCTCCAGGTCCACACCAAGGGCAAGCCGCTCGACAAGACGGTCGTCGTCGAGGAGCTCGCCCGACAGTCCCCGGGCTTCTCGGGAGCCGACCTT
>CAIYQJ010000310.1 GCA_903928275.1 uncultured Chloroflexota bacterium | reverse complement strand
GATCGTGCGGACCACCCATGCCATGGCGGCCCGCCGATCCTCCTCGCGCGTCGACAGCTCATCGACGTTCACGTCGAGGTAGTCCGCCCCGGCCCCGATCTGGCGCTCCGCCATCCACGCGACGTAGCCCACGCCCGCCGCGGCGTCGGGGCCGTCCGACATGGCGGTGAGGAACGCCGCCTGCACGTGCTTCACCTTGCCGGCCGCGAAGTCCTGCGTCTCGCGGATCGCGTCGGGGATGGGCATGAAGCGCGGCGAGCCGTCGGGGCCATCGAACAGGAGCGACTCGCGCCCATCCGGCCCCATCCCCACGCGCCTGCCGCTCCGCTGGACGACGCGCGTGGCGTGGATGTTCTCCCCGATGACGGTGAACCGGCGGCCGTCCTCGAGCCTCATGCGTCCGTCTCCTTCGTCTGCGTGGCGCCGGATGGCGTGCCCGTCCCGGCCGAGACATCCCGGGCCGTCGTCCTGGCCGTCGTCGCGGCCTCGGGCGTCGTCGCGGCCTCAGGCGTCGTCGCGGCCGCAGCCGCTGCCGCTGCGGCGAGGCGGCCGAAGTGGTCGCGTCCGAGGAACGTGTTCGCCCACGCGCTCGTGCGCCGGAGAGCATTGTCGGTGGTGATCGGGGGTCGGTCGAGCATCGCGTCCGCCTCGCCCCACGCCTTGAGCCGATCGTACGCGCGGACCCAGATACACGTCCTGCCGGGGACCTCGCACGCCCCGTCGTGCGTCCCGCCGCACGGTCCGTTGCGCTGGTTCTTCGCGCACTGGCTCTCCGGGCAGAGGTACGCGATGTCGGGCAGCGAGCAGTCGCCGCAGTCGCGGCAGTCGTAGAGCGGGACCTTCACCGCCTGCTCGAACACGTGGAGCGGCTTGCCGAGGTGGTACTTCTCCAGGAGCCCATGGCCCCACGCCGCCCTCTCGAAGCCGAACGATCCGGGCGCGAACACGGCCCCGTGCACGAGCCGGTTCACCGTGTACGCGACCGGCGCCCGGAGGGCATGCGGTGGACGGGCCGCCCGCCGCTTCGAGCGGAGGTATGGCCGTGAGACCACGTCGGACGAGAGGCCGGTCTCCGGGTCCTCCTCGAAGAAGTGGAACTCATCCGGCTGCTCGAAGCGGATCTCCCGCGCGAATGTCCGCCAGTCGTCCGGCCCGTACGTCGCCGCGGTGTCGAGGATCCGTCCGACGTCGTCGTGCGTGGCCGCGCCGCCGATGTAGATGCCGGCGTATCCGAGGCCCTTCGCGATCGCGGCCTGCTTCGCCGCGATCTCGACGAAGTACGCTTTCCCCTTGTCCGGCGAGGCGCCCTCTCGCTCGACGATCGCGAGGAGCTCGTCGGTCACGGTGCAGCCCGGGATCCGGCCCGAGTGGAACGCGCGCGCGGCGCCGCGCGTGAGGATGAACGCGTTGGCGATGGTCGGCACCGACAGCCCGGCACGGCGCATCCACCGCAGGAGCTCGTCCTGCTTCCGCGCGTCGTAGCCCACCTGGCTGATGACGTACCGGGCCCCGGTCCGCACCTTCAGCGCGAGCTTCTGGTACTGCGGGATGACCTCCGCCTCGAGGCGCTTGTGGTTGTTGACCACGGCGCCGAGGAAGAAGTCGGGCGGAGCCCACGCCTCGGCGGCTGCGGCATGCGCTGCGCCGCGGTCTCCCGCGACCGGCCAGCGCCCGGCGTCGATCTCCGTGTACATCGCGAGGAGCGCGACCGAGTCGAGGTCGAAGACGGGCCGCGCCAGCCCCTCGTAGCCCGCGACCGGGTAGTCGCCCGACAGGCACAGCACGTTGTGGAAGCCGGCGCTCGCGAGCCGCCACCCCAGGCTCGTGAGCTCGTTGCGGTTGCGGTCCCGGCACGCGACGTGGACGATGACCTCGCTGCCCGCGTCGAGCAGCTCGCGCCCGAGGATCTCCGGGCTCGCCATGGCGTGGCCGCCGGCGTTGTCCGTGACCGAGAGCGCGTCCACCCGCGGGTCCGTGGCGAGGGCCGCCGCCATCACCCGGGCGCGTCGCCCGCCCGGGTCGTCGAGGACGCCGCGCCACGGGACCAGCTCGACGATCGTCGTGAACGCCGCGGGATCCCTCAATCTCGCGCGGAGCGCCGACGGGTCACGGGCGGCCGCCGCCTCGGCCGGGGATCCGGCGGTCTCGTGCGCTGTGCGCCTCGTGCGGGGTGACATGGGTCCCTCGTCAAGCGTCGATCGGTGCGAACCGGCATCCCTCGACGAAGAGGTCGAAGAAGTCGGGATGGCTCTCCAGCTCCACGTGCTCGATCCGCCGGACGAGCGCGTCGAGATCGTCGCGGCGGCTCCGCGACAACAGCATGATGCGGGCGCCGCGGAGCGACGCGTTGCCCACCTTCTCGACCCGGTCCTCGGGGACCGGCGGGATGAAGCCGATCGCCACGGCGTTCGGCACGTCGATGTAGCTCGCGAATGCGCCTGCGAGGTAGAGCCGTCCCAGGCCCGCGGCGGCGAGCCCGAGGATGCGGAGGAGGATCGCCGCCCCGCAGTGGTTGGCGGCCTTCGCCTGCGCCAGCGCGCTCGCGTCAGCGCGCGAGAAGTCGATCCCCTCGTCCGGCGCCACCTCGATCCGGGACGCTCCCCAGGCGAAACGACCCTCCGGCGTCATGACGCCCACGCGGGCCAGCTCGGCGAGGAGGTCCACGAGGCCCGAGCCGCAGATGCCGACGGGCGTGAGGTCACCGATCGTCTCGTATGTCAGCCGCCCGTCCACGTACCGGACGGCTTCGATCGCGCCTTCGGCGGCGGCCATCCCGTGCCGGACGCTGCCGCCCTCGAACGCGGGCCCGGCCGGGCACGACGCCGCGACGAGCCGGTCCCCGGACCGGACCACGACCTCCGTGTTCGTGCCCACGTCGATGATCATCGCCGGGTCCGGACCCGTCATGAAGCCCACGGCCGTGAGGTCTGCCGCCACGTCAGCGCCCACGTGGCTGCCGATGAGCGGTCCGCCGACGACGCGCGCGACGGGGTTCGCGAGGAGGCCGAGCTCGTGGGCGAGCGCGACGATGCCGGTCGAGCCACGACGTCCGGCGCGGTACTCCTCCTCGACGAGCGAGCGGAACGGCCGGGCCCCGATCGACGTGACGTCGAGCCCGAAGAAGAGGTCGCGCATCGTGGCGTTCCCGACGACGACCGCCTCGTACACGGTCCGGCGATCGATCCCAAGCGTCCGGTACGTCTCCCGCAGCTCGTGGTTGAGTGCCTTCCGGACGGCCTGCCGCAGCTCGCCATGGTGCGGTCCGCCGTCGTACGCGATCCGGCTGATCACGTCGCTGCCGCCGAACCGCTGCGGGTTCTCGATCGCACCCACGTGGAGGATCTCGCCGCTTTCCAGGTCCACCAGCTCCCAGGCGATCGTCGTGGTCCCAACGTCGATGGCGAGGCCGCGGATCGCGCCCCGCCACGCGTCGATCCGGTCGCCCGCGTACAGGACGTCGTCGCCGTCCCGGACCACGATCGGGTCGGGATCCGGCACCTCGCCCGACGCGCGCGTCACGATCCGGAGGCGTCGCCGGAGGACGGCGATCTCGACGTCCTCGTCCGCCCGCTCCACCGACGCCTGGCAGGCGAGCCGATACGGATCGCGGAGGAACTCCTCGGGCGCGGTCCGCGGCGACAGGGCGTCGAGCCCGGCGCGGACCTCCACGACACACTCGTGGCAGCGTCCCGTCCGCTGGCATGATGCCGGGACGACGACGGCGAGGTCGTCCGCGTAGTCGAAGAGCGATCGACCGGGCGCGAGAGGTCGGCGGTGCCCGCCGTGGATCAGGTCACCCACGTCGTCTCCGAAGGGCTGGTGGACCAGCCGAGGATACGCTTCGGTGGCCGCCGCGGGAGGCCAGCGTGGCTTGCCCGAGCCAACGGACGACCGTCCGGGCACGTGGACCGCGCGTCGCGGCCTGCGCTGCGGACCGCGGCGCGGGTAGGCTGAGCATCGTGGTCGACACCGCGAGCTTCATCTTCGACATCGGGTTCGTCCTGCTCCTCGCCGCGCTCGCCGGCTGGATCGCGCGCAGGGTCGGCCTGCCGGACGTCATCGGCTGGCTCGCGGCGGGCATCGTCGTGGGACCGTTCACGCCGGGCTTCGTGGCGGACCGCACCGAGATCGCCGTCCTCGCGGACATCGGCGTCGTCCTCCTCCTCTTCGAGGTCGGCCTCGAGCTCGACCTCCGCCGCATCCGGCGCGACTCACCCACGGTGCTGTGGGCCGCGCCTCTCCAGGTGTTCGTGACGGTCGGCGTCTCGACGGCATTGGTCGGGCTCGCGCTCGGGACCGGGCCGGTCGTCTCGGCGATCGTCGGTCTCGCCGTGGCGTCTTCGTCGAGCGCGGTCATCGCCAGCCTCGCCGGGGGCGACGTCCACGCGGACCGCTCGCTCGAGACGGCGATGAGCTGGAGCGGGATCCAGGACCTCGTGACCGTCGTCCTCGCGGCGGTCCTGTTCTCCATCGACGGCGTGGACGACCTGCCCCTGCCGCTCGCGATCGCCGGGCTCCTGCTGTACGCCGCGGCGGTCGTGCTCGTCGCCCGCGTGCTGCCCGGCATCCTGAAGAAGCTCCTCGACGCCGAGGACGTGTTCCTGCTCGTCTCGCTGGCGACGGCGATCACGATGGCCGGGCTCGGCGCCATCGTCTTCCACGTGCCGGTCGCGCTCGCCGCGTTCGTCGCCGGCCTCGCGATCACCGAGAGTCACGAGACCCTGCAGCTCCGACGCAACCTCATGCCGTTCCGGGCGGTCTTCGCCGTCTTCTTCTTCGTCTCGATCGGGTTCGTGTTCGACCCGACGCTTCTCGGCGCCGCCCTGCCGCTGCTCGGGCTGTTCATCGCGCTCGTCGTCCTGGCCAAGGCCGCCGTGATCGCCGGCATCGGCCGCACGACGCGCCTCACCGGTCACCCGGTCCTCGTGGCGACGGCGCTCGGTCAGATGGGCGAGTTCGGCTTCGTCATCGCCGCGACGCTCCTCCTCAACGGACAGATCAGCAAGACGACGTTCGCGGCGGTCATCGCGGCCGTCGCGATCTCCGTCGCCGTCTCGACGATCCTCTACCGCGCGCTCAGGGGGCGGCTGCCGCGTCACCGCGGGGCGCACCGCGCCGCGAAGGAGGCCGGGACCTCCGCGATTCCACTACCGACCACGTCGGCGACCACGTCGGCGGCCCCGCCGACGAGCGGCACTCCGTCCACGAGCGGCCCTCCGTGAGGCTCGGCCGGCGCCCGTGCGGATGCCGCGTCGGTGGCCTCGGCACGCGTCGGCGCGGATCCAGTGTCGGCGGCCTCAGCCGGCGTCGGCGCGGTCGGCGAGCCAGCGGAGCGCACCGGGGGCGAGGAAGGCCCCGGCGTCGAGCAGCGGCGCGGCCACCGAGACGTCGTCTGCCTCCACCGCGACGACGACCGGCTCGGCGCTGCCGGGGTCGGCTGCCGATTCCAGCGCCCGGGCGAGGGTCCCACGGCCGGCCGCGTCGATCCAGCCGTCACGGTCCGCGATGATCGCGTCGCGCTCGCGATGCCTGGCCCCCGAGGATCCGAGCGCGCGGAGCCGGCCCGCCGCGCCGGTATCCTTCTGCGTCGTCAGCTCGGCGACGCGACGGCGGTGCTCGCCGGCCGGGTCGTACTCCAGCCACGTGCCGTCCCGGGGCGCAGGGTCGGGCGCCTGGCGCGTGGGCGGCCCGGTGACGACGACCGCCGTGGCGAGCGCCGCGGCCGGCAGCCGCGGGATCGCCCGCAGCGCGACGGTCCTGTTCAGGCAGACCACGACAGCGCGGCCGGCCGGCTGGTGCGCGGGCACGGTCACGTCCGACGCGGGCGTGGGCACGGTCACGTCCGACGCGGGCGTGGGCGCAGGCGCCTCCGGCGCACCG
>CAIYQJ010000309.1 GCA_903928275.1 uncultured Chloroflexota bacterium | reverse complement strand
TCCACGGCACCACCGACGGGTCGTTCACGAGCCCGTTCACCTCGCCCGCGACATCGATCCCCGTCCGGGACCCGAGGCCGTACTTCGTCCACGTGTCGTACAGGGCCGTGGAGGAGGCGTCGAGCGACTTCCCGAGCCGAAGTGCCACCCGGGAGACGCCCACGTTCCGGCTGTACGCCACCACGTCGCGGAACGAGATGTAGCCCATCGACTGGTGGTTGGCATCGAAGACCTGCTGTCCGTTCTGCAGCTTCAGGACGCCCGAGTCGTTGATCGTGCTGGCTGCCGTGATGACCTTGCGCTCGAAGGCGGCGGACGCGAGGAACATCTTCGCCACGGATCCCGGCTCGTAGACCGCGCTCACCACCGGGTCGAGTAACCGCGCCGGGTCCGCCGTTGCGACCATGCGGTAGTTGTTCCCGTCGTACGACGGGTACGTGGCCTCGGCGAGCACCGCACCGGTCGCGGGGTCGAGGACGACGCCGGAGACCGACTCGGCACGGTCCGCCACCCAGGCGGCGAAGACCTGCTGCTCGAGCCGGAGCTGGAGACTCGCGTCGATCGTCAGGCGGATGTCCGAGCCCGCAACGCCGGGTTGGACGACCCGCGCGGTGTCCCACATCGGCCGATCGTTGACATCGCGACCGGTCAGCAGGACGCGCGGCGACCCGGCCAGCGCATCCTGGTAGTACGCCTCGACGCCGTACTGGCCCACGCCGTCGCTGTTCACGAAGCCGAGGAGCTGCGCGGCGAGCGTGGAGTCCTTCCCACCCCCGGACTGCGGGTACACGCGCACCGGCTCGGGCTCGAGGCTCACGGCTGCGAGCGTGCCGTCGGCGAGCCCGGCCCGGATCCTGTCGGCCGTGGGCCCGTCGAGGCCGTCGCGGAGCACGACGTACGCCGTGTCGGTCGTGAAGCGGTCGCGGAGGGCGGTCGCGTCTGCCCCGGTGAGCCCGAGGACCGCAACGAGCGCGTCCGCGATGGTCACTCGGTCCGCCGGGCCCAGCTGCGTCGGAGAGCCCACGAGGCGATCGCGCTGGACGGTCGAGGCGAGGACGACGGTCCCCGTGCGGTCGTAGATCGCCCCGCGCTGCATGGGTTCGTCCACGCGGATCGATGTCTGCTGCTCGGCGAGCGCCACGAGGCGACCCTGTTCCAGGATCTGCCACTGCGCCGTGCGGAGGATCGCCGCGGCGGCCACGGTCGACACGACGAACAGGACGAACAGGAGGCGGCCCCGGTGGACCGTGCGGCCGGGCATCGTCGCTGCGGTGCGCTGTCAGCGTGCCGCGACGACCAGCGGGTCACCGAGCTGCGACATCCCCAGGTCGAACGCCTGCTTGCGGATCGCCGGCTCGCTCCCGAGTCGCGAGATGTCCGACCGGACCTGCTGCTGGTCCGCCGTCATGCGATCGCGCGCGTAGATCAGCTGGTCGATGTCGTAGCTCGTCGCCGACACGCGGATCGTCTGGGCGAGCGAGAACAGCGCAAGGATGAACGCGATCGCGATCCCGCCGAGGGCGAGCCCGACGCGGCTCGAACGCCGTCCGGCGCGGACGGCCGTCCTCTGTCGGCGGCGGGCCGCCAGGGGCGCGGCCACCTCCGCGGGCCGCGGAGCCGGACGGCGCGGAAGCAGCCGCGACCGCTCGCGTGCCCCGACGTAGACGGCCATCAGTCGAGCCCGAGAGCGACGGTGGCAGAGCCCCCGATGGAACGGATCGCGTGAGCGTTCGCGACGATCGGGATCGCCACGCGCGCCCGCAGCGGGGAGGTGTGGCTCGCGAGCTCTGGCTCACCACCGCGGACATCGCCCTCGGTCGCATCGTCGGGGAACCTGTCGTGTCGCTCGCGGACCTCGTGGAGACGTCGGCCGTACAGACGGCGGCGGCGTGCCTGGTGTCGGCTCATCGTGGTTCCTCCACTCTCTCGGTCGTCGATGTCGCCCCGACGCGACACCGTGGATCTCGCCCCGACGGCGCCTCCGCCGGGCATGGGCACCGTTGTCAGGCTGCGATGCGCTCGGCCGCCCGCATCCGCACGCTCCTCGATCGTGGGTTGCTCGTCACGTCGTCCGGCGCCGCCATGACGGGCTGTGGGCCCACGGCGCGGAGCCGCGGGACCCGACCGCACACGCAGACAGGCAGCTCGGGTGGACAGATGCACCCCTTGCGCTCGGTCGCGACGAACCGCTTCACGATCCGGTCCTCGAGCGAGTGGTAGGACAGGACCACGAGCCGTCCGCCCGGCTGCAGGAGGTCCATGGCGGCCGCCAGGACCGCCTCGAGGGCACCGAGCTCGTCGTTGACCGCGATGCGAAGCGCCTGGAAGACCCGGGTAGCCGGGTGGACGCGCCGGCGGCCGGGCGCGGCGGGGGCCGCACGCTCCACGACGGCGGCGAGCCGCTCGGCAGTGTCCACGGGCGCGATCGCCCTGTCGCGCACGATGGCGCGCGCGATCCGCAGCGCGCGCGGCTCCTCGCCGTACCGCCGGAAGATGTCGGCGAGCGCGGCCGCATCGAGCGTCGCGACGAGCTCCGACGCGGGGACGCCGCGTGCCGGGTCGAACCGCATGTCGAGCCGCCCGCCCGCCCGGAACCCGAAGCCGCGCTCCGTGTCGGCGAGCTGGAAGGACGAGAGGCCCAGGTCGAGCAGGAGGCCGTCGACGCGGGCGAAGCCGGCAGCCGGCGCCACGGTCCCGACGTCGCGGAAGTCCGCGTTCCGGAGCACGAGGCGGTCGCCGAAGCGCGCGAGACGCTCGCGGACCCGGTCGATCGCGGCCGGGTCGGCGTCGAGGCCGAGGACGCGGCCGTTCGGGCTGGATGCTTCCAGGATCCGCTCGGTGTGCCCACCGCCGCCGAGGGTGCAATCGATCTGGAGGCTGCCGGGGCGCGGGGAGAGGATCGTCATGACCTCCTCCGCCAGCACCGGCAGGTGCCCGACCTCCATCTGTCCATCACCCTCACGTGCGGATCCAAGCGGATCCTGGAAGCCCATTTCGTGCGCTAGATGCCCAGCCCGGTCAGGTGCTGGGCCAGGGCGTCCGGAGATTCCATCTCCGCGCGGTAGGTCTCCCACCGCGCCGGAGCCCAGATCTCCGCGTGGTCGCGCGCACCGACGACCACTGCCTCCCCTTCGAGCCCGGCCCACTTCCGCAAGCCGGCCGGCACCACGAGCCGGCCCTGGCGGTCGAGGTCCACCTCGAAGGCACCGGCGAACAGGAATCGCGAGAACGTCCGACCTCCCGCGTCCGCGATCGGGATCGCCGCGACCTTGTCGGCCAGGGCGTCCCAGTCGCGCCTCGGGAAGATCGCGAGGCAGCCGTCGATCCAGCCGCTGACGAACGCTCCCTCGCCCAGCTGGACGCGGAAGCGCGCCGGAACGGCGAGCCGTCCCTTGTCATCCACCGAGTGCCGGTACTCACCGGTGAACACGCGCCGGGCCCCTGCCTCTCCCCACTCCTCCGGCCCGCTGCATCAGGCTGAGGAATTGTCCCCCACTGGACACCACTTTGTGCCACTTCGACGCATTCTACACCGCGGAACCACCACGTCAACGCACACGGCCGCCACCCGGTCGCCGGCCGGCCACCACCCGGCGTCCGTGCGGGATGACCGGTCAGGGCGGCCACGCGGGCGAGCTGCGCGGGGCACCGTGGCCACGCAGATCGCGGGAGGCGCGGCGCCCCGGCCCACGCGGGGCACCGGGCCACGCGGGCCGGCGAAGCCACCCGGCGCCCCGGCCACTCGGACGCCGCCTGCCCGAGGATGCGGGCGCGAGATCCGGTGCCGTGAAGCTAGCGGGTGCCGTCCCCCGCGGTCCGACGCCGGCCGCGGGAGCCGCGCCCGACGATCGCGCGCAGCCGCCTCCAGCGAGAGACGCCGCGCCGATCCTCGGCGGCCGACAGGGTCCGGCCCGCGTACCGGGCGAGCTCCCAGTCCGCGACGAGGAGCGCGAGGTCGGCGCCGGGGTCGTGGTCGACGGCGGTCGGCGCGCCGCGTGCCGACCCGGGCTCGTCGGGAGCCAGGACCCCGAGCGATCGGATCCGTCGCGCATGCGCCCTCGGCGACTCGTTCGGACGTCGCGCGAGGACCGCGTCGTCGGCGACGTCATCCAGGAGCGCGAGATACGCCTCGGCTGCGGTCGTCGGCGAGGATCGACGCCTCGCGCGGAGGCGCAACGCCGGGACGTGGAGGAGGCCGCGCGGGAGGACGATCGCGCGCTCCTCCGGCGCCGCGGGCCCCGGCCCCGTCGCGCGGTCGCGCCGCCTGCGTGCCGCCGGTCGCGCGACCAGCAGGACGACCGCGATCGAGATCGCGACCAGGGCGAGGATCGCGATCGTGAGGCCCACGCGTGGGTCCGCCTGCGCAGCCGCGACCGTCCCGGCACCGGAGTCCAGCGGGGGGATCGGGACCGGCGACCGGGTCGGTCCGGGCGTCGGCAGGACGCGGAGCACGGCCTCCAGCCCGCCCAGGATCGGCGCCGCGACGGCGGCCGTCACGAGCCCGAGGAGCCCGGCGACCGCCGCGAAGGGCGCCCACATCGCGTCCAGCAGCGTGCCGGGCGGTGCCCCGGTCAGGAGCGCCGCGGGCACCGAGACGACGAGGATCGCGACGATGACCCCGCCGACGATCACCACCCAGGCGCGGTTCCGGCGCCAGTCGACCCCCGCCTCCGTCCCGAGCGACTCCAGCCGCGCGAGCCCCACGGCGAGGAGCGCCGCGCCGACGAACGTGAGCGTGGCGACGAGGGCGGCCGCCACGAACGCCGGACGATCGTCCCGCGCGAAGGCGAGCCCGAGCGCCCAGGGGATGGCGAGCAGCAGGATCCGGTCGAGCATGGCGCCGATGCGCTCGTCGTCGAGCGAGCCCGGCCCGTGGGTGGCCCCGCGCAGGACCGCCAGTCCGAGCAGCCAGCCGGCGATGTTCGCGGAGATGGCGGCCTCGAGGTCCGCGAATGCCGCGCCTCCCGCCAGGGCCGACGCGAGCGCCGCCCGGGCCGCGGGGTCCGCGAGCCATCCCGCGGCCCCCGCGACGAGCGCGAGGACCCACGTGGCCCAGGCCGGACTCCCGCGCCGTGTCGCGCCGTCCGCCCACCGTGCCCACGCGACCCCGACCGCGGCCGCCACCACGAAGGCCAGCAGGCCGAGGACCGCCGCTCCGTGCGCGGGCCCGAGCTGGAGGGAGACGTAGACGAGCGCGATCCACGACCCTTCCACGATCGCGTCGAGCGCCGGCACGACGACGTCGGTGAGGCGGTGCCCGCTCGAGGCGCGCTCCGCGGCGCCCCGGCCCGGCCCGTGCGCGTCCCCGGGTCGGCCCTTCGGCGGCGGTGCGGACGTCATGCCCGTCACCCGACCACGGCGAGCGCGTCCGCGGTGCGCCAGTCGGGCTCGAGCGTCGCGACGGCCACCGCGATCCCCGCCCTGCGTGCGGGACGGGACACCGGTCCCGCCCCGCCGCCGAGGATCACGAGCCGGATGTCGTACCCGGCCGCCGACGCGCGTCGCAGCGTCGCCGACCACGGCCCGGGGTCGCGGGACGTGAGGACGACGATCGCCGTGCCGGGCGGCACGCGCCGCGGGACACTCGCGAGGAGGTGCTCGAACGGGGCGGACGGAGCCGGCCCCATCCGCCCGAGCGCGTCGGCGATGAGGGCGAGCTGCGCGGGTCCGGTCCGCGGCGAGATCCAGGCGATGCGCTCGCGACGGCCGGTGTGGGCGGCGGCGGCGAGGCCGGTCGAGACGCCGTCCCGCAGGAACGAGCGAGCGAGGGACGCGGCGGCGACCGCGAGCTCCTCGAGCCGTTCCTCGTCCACGTCGCGGCGCCAGTAGGGACCCGCGACCGTCTGGACGTCCAGGGCGATCAACGCCTCCCGGGAGCGCGGTGACTCGAAGCGCTTGCTCGTGGGGACCCCGACCCGCGCCGTCGCTCGCCAGTGGATGCGCCGCGGGGGATCGCCGGGGCGGTAAGGCCGGACGCCCGCGAAGAGCGTCGGCTCCTCGAAGATCCCGGCGGGGGCGCGACGGTGTCCGAGCGGGGCGCGCGCCGGTGCGCGTTCGAGGACCGGGACCGTGCGCGGCCGCACGACGTACGCCTGCTCCCGCTCGAGCCGGATCGTCGCGGCGTCGCGGCCGAAGACGTCGGCGACGGTGATCCGGGTGGGTCCCAGGACGAACCGGCCGCGCCGATCGCCGACGAGCCACAGGTGCCGCACGACGCGCTCGTACCAGGCGAGGGTCCACGCGTTCCGCACCGCGAGCCAGCCCGGACGCTCGGAGACCAGCGCATCCCGGTCCCGGACGACGACGCCCTGGCTCACGATCTCCTCCGCGACGAGCAGGGGGAGCGGCAGGAGCTTGTCGTTGTGGACGACGAGGTCGAGCGGGATCTCGTCGCCCCAGACCATCCGGTCCCGCCCGAGGCGCCGCTCGTACGTGACACCGCGCAGGCCGATCCGCGCCGTGAGACGGCCGAGGCCGTGGACGAGGAGGGCCACGATCGCCACGAGGCCGAGGCCCGGCGCCCCGAGGAGGAACCCGGCAGCGACGAGGGCGATCGCCGCGACCGTGGGGCCGCTCATCGCCCGGGCGGGATCGGGACCGCGACGGACGCGAGGACCTCCGAGAGGACCCGCGCCGCGGTCGCACCGGCGAGCTCGCGGTCGAGGTCGAGCAGGAGCCGATGGGCGAGGACCGCGGGCGCGAGCGCCGCGACGTCGTCCGGCAGGACGAAGGCCCGCCCGTCGAGCGCGGCCCAGGCCTGGCTGGCGCGGTACAGCGCCACGGTCGCGCGCGGGCTCGCCCCGAGACGCAGGTCCGGGTGGTCGCGCGTCGCGCGGCAGATCGCCACCAGGTAGCCCTCCACGTCATCGCTCACGAGGACGGTGCGGACCACCTCCCGGGCCTCGCCGATCGCGGCGGCGTCCGCGACGACCGGCACCGAGTCGAGTGGCTCGCGCCGCTCCCGGTAGCGGCGCGCGATCGCGCGCTCTCCCGCCGCGGACGGGTAGCCCAGGCCGACGCGGACGAGGAAGCGGTCGAGCTGCGCCTCGGGCAGCGCGAAGGTCCCCTCGAGCTCGATCGGGTTCTCCGTGGCCAGCACGAGGAACGGGTCCGGCAGCACGCGTGTCTCGCCATCGACCGAGACCTGGCGCTCCTGCATGGCCTCGAGGAGCCCGGACTGCGTCCGCGGCGTGGCCCGGTTCACCTCGTCGACGAGCAGCACGTTCGTGAAGATGGGGCCCGGGATGAACCGGAACGCGCCGCCCTGGAGGACGCTGCTCCCGGTCACGTCCCCCGGCAGGAGGTCGGGCGTGCCCTGGACGCGCGCGAACCCGAGGTCGAGCGCCCGGCTGAAGGCGCGGGCCAGGACGGTCTTGCCGACGCCGGGCACGTCCTCGATGAGCGCATGGCCGTCCGCGAGGAGTGCCACCGCGAGCAGGCGCGTGGGGCGCTCGGCGTCGACCACCGCCTGCGCGACCGCGTCACGGAGGCGCGCCCAGAGGCCTCCCACCGCGGCAGCGTCCGAGGCACCGGTCCGGGCAGGCAGATCCACCGAGGCTCTCCTTCGGGCGGCCGGCGTCGTCGACTCCCCCGGCATCCGTGGACGATGGTACGACCCGCGACCGCCTCCGGGTCCGCGGTCCTACCGCTTCGGCGTCGGCAGCCGGACCTTCAGGCCCCGGACGATGTGGGATGGATCGGAGATCGCCGGATTCCGGGCGAGCACTTCGGCGAGTGTGAGCCCGTAGCGGGTCGCGATGCGCGTGAGGGTGTCGCCGGTCTTCACGACGTATACGTAGCAGTCGGGGACGCCGCGGCACGGCGTCAACCCCGGGTACCGGGCGGGCGCCGTCGGCGAGGCGGAGGGCGTGCCGGCTGGCCGGGCCGACGGGGACGGCGCCACGGATGAGCGTGCCGGTGGCCCGGACGCTGCGGCGCTGGCACTCGCCGCGGCGCTCGTGGTCGGAGCGGGGCTCCCCGCCG
>CAIYQJ010000308.1 GCA_903928275.1 uncultured Chloroflexota bacterium | reverse complement strand
CTGATCCGGCCGCCTCCGCGATCACCGATCGCCCGGGACGCTGGTATCCGCTGATCCGGCCGCCTCCGCGATCACCGATCGCCCGGGACGCTGGTATCCCGACGAGTCGGCGCGCGACCGGTCGACGGAGCCCGTGGGCGGCGTCACCTATCGTCCCGCACGGACTTTGGGTGCGAGTGGGTCTCCTGCGCCCCGCGGGCACACCGATCGACGTGGTGCCGCATGGTCCTGATGCGGATACCAGCGTCCCGGGCGCTGGGTGAACCTGCGGCCGCAGGGCGCGCGCGATCCAGGTCGTCCGCGTGACCGTCCTACCGGAAGCGGCGCCGAGCGAACGCGTCCAACCGCTCGAGGGCGACCGGCAGGTCCGTGCGCCCGAAGCCCACCCGGAAGTGGTTCCCCGGGTGATCGAAGACCGACCCGGGCAGGAGCAGCACGCCCTCCGTCTCCACGAGCTCCGCGACGAACGCGTCGACGCTGACGTCGGCGGACAGGCGCGGGAAGCCGATGGAGCCGCCGCGCGGGCGGACCCAGTCGAACGTGCCCTCCCATGCGGCGAAGAACGCGTCGAGGCGGGCCAGGTTCGCCGCGACGATCGCACGGGAGCGCTCGATCACCCGCTCGCGGGCGCGGAGGCCGATGAGCGCGAGGATCTCGGACGGCCCCGCGGAGCAGATCGTCGTGTAGTCCTTCAGCGCGGCGCACCGCGCGAGGAGGTCGCGGTCGCGCGTCGCCAGCCACCCGATCCGCAGCCCCGCCATGGCGAACGACTTGGACATCACCCCGAGCGAGACGCCGCGGTCGAACGCGTCGGCGCCGGCGACGAGCCGATCGGCCGGAGCGACCTCGAGGTAGCGGTACACCTCGTCGGCGAGGAGGTGCACGCCGGCCTCGTCGCACAGGGCGGTCAGACCGCGCCACTCCGCGTGCGTGGGGAGCGCCCCGGTCGGGTTGTGCGGCGCGTTCACGACGACCAGGCGCGTCTCCGGGCGCATGGCGCGCCGGATCCGGTCAACGTCTAGCGCCCAGCCGTCCGCCGCATGCAGCTCGTGGAGCGTCACGTCCGCGCCCGCGGCGCGCGCCACCTCCCAGAGCGACTGGTAGCCCGGCCACGTCACGATGGCGTGGTCGCCGGGTCCCACGAGGACCTGGGCGAGGCAGAAGATCGCTTCCTGCGCCCCCGCGAACACGAGGATGTCATCCGGCTCGGCCGTCTCGTACAGCGACGCGATCTCCGCCCTGAGCACCGGTTTGCCCTGGGATTCCGTGTAGCCCAGCCGGAGGCCGTCCCATAGGGCGCGCGTCTCCGGGTCAGCGAGGGCGACGAGGTCCGCCATCGCCCAGCCCTCGACGTCCGACGCACAGAGGAGGTGCTCGGCGGCGAACTCCCAGCGGGCGAAGTACCGCTCGAGCGCGAAGTCGGGGATCTGCATGGCAACCGATCCTACCGAACCGGCGGCCCGGCGCCCGGCCCGCCGCGCACCGGGGCGCCGACGGTCCGACGGCGACGGACCGGGCGACCTCGCACGGAGCCCGTCGAAGCGTTCGACATCGCGACGGGCAGGACCTTCAGGGGATTGGGGCCCGTCCGCCCCGGCAAGTACGGTCGGTCCGTCACTCGCCGGCCGACGGCGCCGCGCTGGAATGTCACGGAGCCGGGCCGACGGGCGCCGTCGCGCGTTCCCGCGCGAGGAGGTCTCCGATGGCAGTGACACCGGCAACGGCCTTCCGGCGGTGGACGCGGCGGGCAGCCGTCGCCGTCGCATTCGCGGTCGCGCTCGCGTCGCTGACGGCGGCGGTCGTCCTCGCGGCGCCCGACCACTTCCTCGTCTCACCGTCCATGCCCGCGGGCGGCTGGGCGGCCGGCTCGACGTGGGGCGCGACGGTCTACGTGCGGTCGACCTCGACCGGCCTCCCCGACAGCGCCTACCGGGGCACGGTCCAGTTGACGAGCACGGATCCCCACTTCCTCCGGCCCGCCGACCACACGTTCACCGCCGCGGACGCGGGCATCTGGCACTTCGACCTCTCCTTCCGGACCGCGGGCAGCCAGACGCTGACGGCCACCGACGTCACCGAGCCAGGCATCAACGGGACAAGCGACCCTGTGCGCGTGGTCGCAGGGGCGCCCTCGGCGCTGGCGTTCGTACAACAGCCCGGCAACGGCACGCCAGGCGGCGCGCTCGTCCGGCAGCCGATCGTCGGCGTGCAGGACGACTGGGGCAACCTCGTCACCTCGGCGCCGTCCGCCGCCGTGAGCCTCGCCCTGAACTACCCGTGGTCCGGGGGCGTCGGCACCCTGACCTGCAGGGGCGGGACATCGGCCACCATGTCCGGAGGAGTCGCCACGTTCTCCGGCTGTGCCGTGGACCTCGCGGGACCGGAGATCTACCTCGTGGCGACCGCGCCGTCACAGCCCACCTGGTCGAGTGCCATGAGCACGGCGTTCGCGGTCGCTGCGGCGGCGGCGACCACCACGCACTTCGTCTTCACGTCGGTGCCGACGATCGTCGCGGCGGGGACGCCGTTCTCGGTGACGTTCCAGGCGACCACCGCCGCCGGCACGGTGGACGCGGCATACCGCGGGACGGTCCAGTTCACCAGCACGGACGGGCTCGCGACATCGCCCGTGCCCTACGCGTTCACCGCCGCGGACGCGGGCGCACGCACGGTGTCGTGGACGCTCGCAACCGCAGGTGCGCAAACCATCGCCGTGACGCAGATCGGCGGCATCTCGATCGCTGGGACGGCCTCCGTGACCGTCTCCCCGACCGTCCGGGCGGCGACCCACTTGGTCTTCACGTCGGTGCCCGCGACCGCCACTGCCGGAACAGCGGTGCGCGTCGTCCTGTCGGCCGTGGCGGCGGACGGGCTGACCGTCCCGGCCTACCGCGGGACGGTGCGATTCTCGAGCACCGACCCGGCCGCCACGCGACCGGCCGACTACACGTTCGTCGCGGCGGACACGGGGGTCCACGCGTTCACCGTCACGTTCGCCGCGGGCGGGACGCAGACCCTCACCGCGACCGACGCCGCCATCGCGTCGGTCACGGGGACGACGTCCGGCATCGCCGTCGCGGCGGCTCCACCGGTCACGACCCACTTCACGTTCACCGGCGTGCCCGCGACCGTCGCGGCAGGCACGGGGACGAGCTTCCTCATGCGGGCGACCGACGCCGGCGGCCTGACGGACCCGACGTACCGCGGGACGGTGCACTTCGCGAGCACCGACTCCCTCGCGACGCGCCCGGGGGACATCACGTTCGGCACGGCCGGCCCGCAGCGGGTCACCGCGAATGACGTCGCACACCCCGGGATCATCGGGACCACGTCCGACATCGTCGTGTCCGCGGCTCCGCCGACGGCGACGCACTTCACGTTCTCCGG
>CAIYQJ010000307.1 GCA_903928275.1 uncultured Chloroflexota bacterium | reverse complement strand
TACACTCTTTCCCTACACGACGCTCTTCCGATCTAGGCCCGCACGCCGGGCTCGTATCCGGCCGCGGACGCCCCGGGCGGAGGCGCCCAGCCTGCCGCGACCATCGCGCCCCCGCAGGGGGGCGGGCCGGTGGGGGCCGGTCGCAGGGATCCCGAGTGGGATGAGCCGCGCCGCGCCGGGCCGTGGCCGTGGATCGCTGGGGTCCTCGCGCTCCTGGTGCTCGTCGCCGCCGCCTTCCTCGGATACCGCGTCCTCACGGGCGGTGCCGCCGCCACGCCTGCCCCGGGCCAGGTCGTCGTCCCTTCGTTCGTCGGCCGCATGTACGCGGATGCGCAGACCACGGCGCAGGGCCTCGGGATCGAGGTCTACCAGAAGGCGTTCGTGAAGAGCAGCGACCAGCCCGAGGGGACGATCACCGACCAGGACGTCGCGGCCGGCACGAACGTGAACAAGGGCTCGCGAGTGGGCCTGACGGTGGTCTCCGGGAAGGCGCTGGTCGCCACCCCGGACCTGCGGAACCAGAAGGAGCCGGACGCCATCCGGCAGATCGTCGCCGCGGGGTTGCAGCCGGGGGCCCGGTCCGAGGCGACCGACCCGGTCGTGCCCGCCGGAGCCGTCAGCCTGCAGGACCCGAGGGCGGGCCTCGAGGTCCCGGCAGGGACCCCGGTCAACTACACGGTGTCCACCGGCCCAGAGCCAACGCCCACGCCGACGCCCTCCGCCGAGCCCACGCCGACGCCCTCCGCCGAGCCCACGCCGACGCCCTCCGCCGAGCCCACGGCAACTCCCACGCCAACGGCCACTCCCACGCTGGCGCTGCCCGTCGTGGGGAGCTACGTCTGCCTTGGCGCCGCCGAGGCGGCGGTGAGGATCGTCGCGGACGGGTTCCTGCTCGGGACCGTTGATCCGGCCGGGGCGCCGGCGGGCTGGAAAGTGGCGACGCAGGACCCGCCGGCGGGCTCCACCGCACCGCTGAACGCCGGGATCTCGATCGTGCTCGCGGACCCTGCCACGCTGCCCGGCTGCGCGCCGTGACGCCCGGCTGACCGGGCCGGTCGCGCGGCGATCCGTCGCGCGAAGCGGCTCTCAGGCCTCCGCGTCCTCCCACAGGCCGACGTCGACCGAGCCGACCGTCACGAGCGCCTCACGCGCGCGATCACGGTGCGGTCGCGCGGCAGGACGCGCGACGGCGGACGGAGCGCTCCGCCAGCAGCCGCGACGCTCGTCGCCGCGGAGCGGCTGACGGCGACGATCGAGCCCGCAGTAGGTGACCCGGGCGACGACGGCGGAGCGAGAATGGCGACAGGTCGCACAGGTCGTCGTCGCTCGGCGGCACACCCAGCATGCCGCCGTCTCAGCCTGAGGCGTCCCGCAATGGGGGCAACGCCACGTCGCCATGCCCGGCATGGTAGTCCCATCGTCAACGCGCCATGAACAGTTCGTGCGCGGAGTGGCGGGCAGCGCATCGGCCGCACTTCGCGGGGCACCACGGCGCGTCCGGCTTCGCCGTATCGTCACCCGATGCGGTCGTTCCTCCTCCGCGCCGCGATCACCGCGGCGGCCCTCGTCGGCATCGGCACCGTCCTCCGGGACGTCCACGTGCCGTCGGACATCGTCCAGCTCGCGGGCCTCGCCGCGGTCTTCGGGCTCGTGAACGCGTTCGTCCGGCCCGTCGTCCACCTGCTCGCGCTCCCGCTGAAGCTCGTCACGCTGGGGCTCGTCACGTTCCTCGTGAACGGCGCCCTCTTCCTCGGGGTCGCCTGGGCCGCCGGGAGGCTCGAGATCCCCTTCTCGATCGGGGGGTTCCCGCCGGACATCACGCCGGAGGCGATCGGGCTCGCCATCGTGTGCGCCGCCGTCCTCGGGGCCGTCTCCACGGCCGCGTCGCTCCTCGTCCCCGACCTCTGAGCGCGGGGAAGCCCGCGCGCCGCGGTCAGTCGATGATCTCGAACGTGACCTTCGCGCTCGTGTCCCCGTAGTCCCGCGTCGCGACGAGCGCGGTAGCGAGCGACGAGCCCGCCGTGGCTCCCGGGGGGATCGTCACGCGGTAGACCGCCCGCCCCTCCGCGTCAGTCGTCATCTCGTGCGTGAGGGCGGTGATGCCGGGGATGCTCACCGAGAACGTGACGACCGCGCCCGGCAGGCGCGCGCCATCGGGGTCCTTCACGATGACCGTGAAGGTGATGTCCGACGGGAGGCTCGTCGTCGAGACGCGCCGGGCGGAGGCCGACATCGTCGCCGAGAAGCGCCCGGTCCCCTGGACGACCGTCAGCTGCTTCTCCGTCACGTTCCCGGCCGGGTCTGTCACGTGCACGGTGATCGTGTTCTTCCCCGCCCCGATCCCGACCTTCAGATCGAACGTCCCGTCCGGCTTCGCGCCCGCGCTGATCGACTGGCCGGTCGTCTCGTTCCGTGCGATGAGGTCGCTGTTGCCCTGTGTCTTGCCCGTGATCCGCACGGTCGACGCGTTGACCGTCGCGCCGTCCTGGGGCGACGCGATCTTCACGGTGGGCGGCGTTCGATCCACGACCACCAGCACCGACGCGCTCTCCGGGCTGTCGCCGGCGGGGCCCACGATGCGCGCGGCGAGGACGTTGACCCCGACCGCGAGCGGGACCTTCGCGACGGAGAAGACGGTCGTCCGGCCGACGGGGACGGACGCGATGTCGGCCGGCTTCTTGCCCCGCAGCCCGCCACTCACGACGATCGTGTACCCGGCCTGACCGGCGACCGACGCCGGGACGGACCCCGCCACGTCGATGGTGCCGCCGCTCGTGTACGTGACGGAGGGCATCGCGAACGCGGGGGCATCCGGCAGCGGGATGGAGGACGGAGTGGCGGACTCGGTGGGAGCCCCTCCGATCATCCCGGCGAGCGACGATCCGACGCCCGAGACGGCGCGACCGAGGATGCCGGTGCTCGCGAGGAGGACGGCACCGCCGAGCGCCACGATCGCGAACCCGAGGACCACCTTCACGATGAGCGGGAGGCCCGAGGGTCCGGAGACCCGCCGCGGCGGGGTCCGCCACGGGGTCCCCGCCATGGACACGGGCGGGCGCGACGCGGGCCGGGCCGGCGTGCCGGCCGACGGCGGCCGGCGTCGGACCTGCGGGGAGCGATCGTCGCGTCGGGGCGCCATCGCCCGCATTCTCGCACGCCGTGGAACGCCGAACGGCGGCCCGCATCGGTCAACGGGCGGCCCGCCGTCCGCCTGGTGGCGCGGCCGGCCGCCCGTTGCGACGCCCGGGGCTCGCACGTGGCACGCGAGGCTAGTACGCTGGACGGCGAGACGCCCGTACGAACGTACGGGGTGCGGAGTCGGGGAGGGCAGCGTGGACGGTCGCGATCGGCCCACAGGCCGATCCGGCGCGCCGGGTGTGCGTCGTGCCACGCCATCGGCACGGTCCGACGGCCCGGACGAGCACGTCCCCGGCCCGGCCTCGGCCGGAGGCGTCGCGATCGCCCCGCTTCGCCGGCCCGCGTTCGGCATGACGAACCTCCGACGCAACGTCTGCCCGCACTTCTTCATCACGGGCTCGCGCGGCGCCCTCCCCATCCACGCGCCGCACCTCCTCAAGGCGCTCATCCGGCAGTCCACCACCGTCTCGCGGTGCCAGCTGCGCGGCGGCGTGCACCTGTCCGAGGACTACGTGAACGACGTCTGTCTCAGCGCGCGGTTCAACCAGTGCGTCTTCTACGAGGACGAGCTGACCCGCCGCCCATGACGAGCCGGCCGGACCGGCGAGCCGGGGCATGACGTCCGACTACCTCGACGCCGTCGCGGAGATCCAGCGCCGCGGCCGATTCGGCATCCGCCTCGGCCTCGGTCGCACGCGGGCGCTGCTCCGCGAGCTCGGCAGCCCCGAGCGGTCGATCCGGGGCGCGCTCATCGCGGGCACGAACGGCAAGGGGAGCGTCCTCGCGCTCGTCGGAAGCGTGCTGCGCGAGGCGGGCGTCCGAGCCGGCGAGACGCCGAAGCCGCACCTGCGGACATATCGCGAGCGACTGCAGGTCGACGGCCGACCCGTGTCCGCGGCGAGGTTCGCGCTGCTCGTGGACATGGCGCTGCCGATCGTCGAGCGCGTCGCCCGGACTCACGGCGACCCGACCGAGTTCGAGCTCCTTACCGCCCTCGCGTTCCGGTGGTTCGCCGACGAGGGCGTGGACCTCGCGGTCGTCGAGGTGGGGCTCGGAGGCCGCCTCGACGCCACCCATGCATGGGACGGCGGCGTGGCGGTGGTCACGAACGTCGAGCTCGATCACACGGCCTACCTCGGCGACACGATCCCGGAGATCGCGCGCGAGAAGGCGGCCATCGTCCTGCCCGGCGACCGGGCAGTGACCGGGACCTCCGGAGACGCCCTCCGCGTCGTCCGCGAGCGTGCCCGTCGCGTGGGAGCGCCGCTCGCGGCGGTCGGACCGGCACCCCTCCTCGATCTCGACCGCGACGGGATCGTCGTGGACCTCGCGCGGCTGGGCCCCACGCGGGTCGGCCTCCGCGGTCGACACCAGGCCGCGAACGTGGCGGTCGCGGATGCCGTCCTCGACGCCTTGGCCGCGTGCGGGATCGCGACAGTCTCCGACAACGCGCGCCGAGGCGGCTATGCCACGGCGACCTGGCCCGGCCGACTGGAGCTGATCGACGTCGTGCCCGGCGGCGGCGAGCCCGAGGTGCTCCTCGATGGGGCGCACAACCCCAGCGGTGCGGCCGTGCTCGCCACCGCCCTCGACGACCTGCGGCCCTTCCTCGCGGGCGGGTCCGGGAGACGGCCTGCGCCGCTCACGCTCATCACGGCCGTCATGGGCGACAAGGACGTGGCCGGCGTCATCGCGGCCCTCGGACGGTCGGCGGCGCTGGCGGGCGGCAGCATCGTGTGCACGACGCTGCCGGAGCCGCGTGCCGTGTCGCCGAACGCGCTCGCCTCTGCCTGGCGCGGGTCGGGCGCCGACGTCTCGGTCACCACCGACCCCGACCCTGTCCACGCCCTCGAAACCGCCCTGGCGAGCGCACCTGGACCGATCGTCGTCGCGGGGTCGCTCTACCTCGTGGGTGCCGTGAGGGCGGCGCTCGTGGACGACCCGCTCCTCGAGGACCCGGACGATCCCGCGACGGCTCCGGGCGCGCGAGAATGGCGGCGATGAGCCAACGCCCCGGATCGCACGACGGCGCCGAGACCTTCCGCACGTCCCCGGCCGCGACGCCGCCCGCGGTCTCCGCCGTGCCGTCCCCCATGCGCGTCGGGCCGCGGGTCTTCGCCTGGGGGACGCGGACGTTCGTCATGGGCGTCCTCAACGCGACGCCCGACTCCTTCTCGGGCGATGGCGTGTTCGACCCCGCCGACGCGGCCGGAGGCGCGATCGGAGGCGCGGCCGGAGGAGCGGGGGGCCGACCGTCGGGCGGTCCGCCCGACCCGATCGCCGCGGCCGTCGCACGGGCGGACCGCATGGTGGCCGACGGCGCCGACATCCTCGATGTCGGCGGGGAGTCGTCACGGCCGGGCCACGATCCGGTCGAGGCGAAGGAGGAGGCGCGCCGCGTGGTTCCGGTCGTTGCCGCCGTCCGCCTCGCCCACCCGGGCGTGGCCATCAGCGTGGACACGACGAAGCCGGCGGTCGCCGAGGCCGCGCTCGACGCCGGCGCCGACCTCCTGAACGATGTCTGGGGCGTGGCGGAGGACGATGCGCTGTGCCGCGTCGCGGCCGAGCGCGGCGCGCCGATCGTCCTCATGCACAACCGCGGCGAGACGCGCTACCGCGCGCTCATCGCGGAGGTCGTGGCCGACCTGGAGCGTGCGATCGAGCGCGCGATGCGCGCCGGGGTCGCGTGGGAAGCGATCATCGTGGACCCGGGGTTCGGCTTCGGGAAGACGCCGGACCACAACCTCGAGCTCCTCCGGCGGCTCGAGGCTCTCCGCCTGCTCGGTCGGCCCGTCCTCCTCGGGACGTCGCGCAAGTCCACGCTCGGCAAGGTGCTCGACCTTCCCGTCCGCGATCGCCTCGAGGCCACGCTCGCGACCACCGCCCTCGCGATCGCCGCCGGCGTCGACATCGTCCGTGTCCACGACGTGCGCGAGAACGTCCGGGCTGCCCGCATGGCGGACGCGGTCGTGCGCGGATGGCGCCTCGACGCCTCCGCATCGTCGGATCTCACGTCCCCGTCACTCGCCGCGTCGGCGTCCGGCCGGGATCACGCGCGGTGACCGACCACATCGTCCTGCGCTCCATGGCCTTCGAGGGACGCCACGGCGTCTCGGCGGACGAGCGAAGTCGCCTCCAGCCGTTCGAGGCGGACGTGGAGCTGGCACTCGACCTCGCGCCCGCCGGCCGGACCGACGACCTGGCCCGGACGGTCGACTACGGGTCGGTGTTCGAGGTCGTCAGGGCGGTCACGGAGATGACGAGCCACCGACTGCTCGAATCGCTCGCCGAGGCGATCGCCGCGGCCGTGCTCGACGGCTTTCCCGGCGTCGACGACGTCGTGGTGCGGGTCCGCAAGATGCGCCCGCCGATCGACGGCCGCCTGGCCTGGGCCGGCGTGGAGATCCGTCGCTCGCGCTCTCCCGACGCGGCCACGTGACCGGGACGCCGGCCGCGGACGCACCGCGGCCGGCGTCCCCTCCTCCAGGACACCGGCCGCGGTGCGGCGCCGAAACCCGCGGGTGTCGGCGCCATCTGCCCGACGTCGCCGACCCGCTGCGGGTGCCGCGACGTCGCTGCGTTCTACGGGGTGGCGGGTCGCGTCCCCAGCGTGACGTTCACCGTCGCCTGCTTG
>CAIYQJ010000306.1 GCA_903928275.1 uncultured Chloroflexota bacterium | reverse complement strand
GACGCAGGACGCGTACGATCATGCTGACCTCTCTGGGATGGTGTGAACGGCCGCCACGGGATCCGTGACGGCCCGCGTCAGACGGGCGTGGGTCGCGGTCGGCCCGTCAGATGCCCGCGCCGGGGCCCGCGAGGGCGTCCGGGACGGCGGCGGCGGGCTCGGCGATCGGGACGGCAGCGGCGGGCTCGGCGACCGTGACGGGCGCCGCGATCAGCGCCGGAGCCAGGGCGGCCGCCGGAAGTGCGGGGGCCGCGGCGGCAGTAGCGGTGGCGGTCGCACCCGCGACGCCCTCCGTGGCGTCCCTGCCCTCCATTGCATCGCGCATGCTCTTCATGGCGCCACCGAGTGCGGCGCCGACCTCGGGGAGCTTGCCCGGACCCAGGATGAGCACGGCGATGACCAGGACGATGATGAGGTGGAGCGGCGAGATCGCGCCCACGGTGGACTCCGGTCGTGCGCCCGGGACGCCCGGGATCGGTGGACGATACACCCGATCACGGCGGCAGGTCGCCGGCGGAATGCCGCCGGCGACCGACGCGCGGGCACCCGGACCGACGGCCGAGGACGCGACCGAGGCCTACCCGAAGAGCGCCTCGACCGACAGGTAGCGCTCGCCCGTGTCGTAGTTGAACGCGAGGATCCTCGAGCCGTCGGGGATCTCGGGCAGCAGCTGGGCCACCGCGGCGAGCGACGCGCCCGACGAGACGCCGACGAGCACGCCCTCCTCGCGCGCCGAGCGGCGTGCGTAGGCCATCGCATCCTCGGGCGCGACCGCGACGATCCCGTCGAGCAGGTCGGTGCGCATGACGCCGGGGATGAACCCGGCACCGATCCCCTGGATCGGGTGCGGGCCCGGCGCGCCGCCCGACAGGACGGGCGAGAGCGTGGGCTCGACCGCGTAGACCTTCAGGTTCGGCCAGCGCTCCTTGAGGACCTCGGCGACACCGGTGATGTGGCCGCCGGTCCCCACGCCGGTGACGATGTAGTCGAGCCCGTCGGGGAAGTCCTCGAAGATCTCCTCCGCCGTGGTCCGCCGATGGACCTCGACATTCGCCGGGTTCTCGAACTGCATCGGCATCCACGCGCCGGGCGTCTCGGCGACGATCTCCTGGGCGCGGGCGATGGCGCCCTTCATCCCGAGCTCGCGCGGCGTGAGGTCGAACGTGGCTCCGTACGCCGCCATGAGCTTGCGGCGCTCGACCGACATCGACTCGGGCATCACGAGGATGAGCCGGTAGCCCTTCACCGCCGCGACGAGCGCGAGGCCGATCCCCGTGTTGCCCGAGGTGGGCTCCACGATGACGCTGTCGGCCGTGAGGATCCCACGGCGTTCGGCATCCTCGACCATCGCGAGAGCGATCCGGTCCTTGATGCTCCCGCCCGGGTTCACGCGCTCCTGCTTCACCCAGACCTCGACGCGCGGGTCGTACAGGCGGTTCACGCGGACGTGGGGCGTGCCACCGATGGTCTCGAGGATCGACTGTGCCTTCATGGGTACCTCCGGTTCAGATGACGAAGTCGGCGGCCTCGAACCCGTCGCTGACGCTCCGGATCCGGACCTGGCTGGTGTGGTAGACGAGCGAGTACGGCGGGACGCTGTTCGTGAGCCAGACGTTGCCGCCCACCACGCTGTCGTGGCCCACGACCGTGTCGCCCCCGAGCACGGTCGCGTTCGCGTAGAGGACCACGCGATCCTCGATCGTGGGGTGACGCTTCTTGCCCGCGTTGCTCTTCGCGACGGACAGGGCACCGAGGGTGACGCCCTGGTAGACCTTCACGTTGTCGCCGATGACGGCCGTCTCGCCGATGACGATGCCGGTGCCGTGGTCGATGCAGAACGAGCGGCCGATCGACGCTCCCGGGTGGATGTCGATCCCGGTCCGGCCGTGCGCGACCTCCGAGAGGAGGCGCGGCAGGATGGGGATGCCGTGGTGGTGGATCTCGTGCGCGATCCGGTGCGTCGCGATCGCGAGGAAGCCCGGGTAGGCCGAGACGACCTCGTCGATGCTCTCCGCGGCCGGGTCACCGGCCACGATCGCGTCGGCGTCGAGCCGGATCCGCGCGTACAGGTCGGGCAGCGCGTCGGTGAAGGCGACGGCGACGTCCTCGGCGCGGGACGGCTCCTCGATCGGCTTCATGAGATCGCGGAGGTCGCGCCGGATGAGGGCGAGGCGGGCGCCGATCTCGTCGGCGGTCGCATCGCCCTCCTCCGAGAGCTGCGGGAAGAGAAGCCCCAGGAGCCCGTCGACGAAGCCGGCGACGCTGCGGCGGAGCGGGAGCCCGTCGGTGTGTCGCCGTCCCGCCGCAAGCTCCTCGGCGAAGGCATGTTCGCGTTCGTGTCCGTTCATGTCCCGCAGTCTCGCATCGATGTCGAGGGCCACGATCGCCGCCGTGCTAGGCATCCGGGCTTTGCAGCGGTCCGCCGAACGAGAGGCGCGCGACACGGTCCGTCCGACCGATGAGCCGCGCGAACGCCGCGGGGACCCACCAGCGGAGGAAGTAGAGCCGGCACCAGACACAGATCCCGGTCGCCGCGAGCAGCGTCTGGAGCGCGACCACGGTGCCGACGAGGAGCCAGCCGACCGGCGCGAAGCCGGCGAGGAACGCGACCGCGCCGAGGCCGATGAACGTGGCGCCGAGCGCCTGGGCGAAGCGCGGCGGGTACTCGTGCTCGGGCTCGACCGGTCCGAGGCGGAGCGAGCGGCGGACGAACGGCCAGGCGCGGCCGGGGAGGAAGAGGCGCGTCCCGAACGCCGCGGAGACAGCGAGGTTCAGGCCGACGAGGGCAGCCAGCCAGGGCAGGCCGAGGAGGAACGCGATCGCGAGGACGACCGCGGAGACGGCGGCGCCGAAGCGCTGGCCCCGCGGGTCGATGGCGCGCGCGGGCGGGGTGAGAGAGATGGGCACCAGGAGGGCCTCCGGTCGAGAAGGGCGGTCGACGCGCGGACGCGCGTCGCTCGACGTGGGGGTCGCGAGGCCCGGCGGAGGTTCTGCGTCAGCGACCGATCGCGTGCACGCACCCCGCCGGCACTCGCCGGCGACACATACAGGGTTCACCCTGGAGGGCGCGTAACTGCTGGTCGGTCATGAGGTCGGCAGGATAGCGTGCCACGGGGTCCGGCGCCAGCGCGGCCTCGACACGTCGGCTGCCCCACCCGGCACGGCGATCATCCGGCGGATCCGTGGGGCGAGGGCGCGAAGAGGCCCGGCCGCCGAGCGGCCGGGCCTCTTCGGATGCGTGGCAATGGTGGGGTCAGGTCAGGCGCCGGGGATGATCGAGGGGCTGGCGTCCGGGCCGCCGGGACCATGCCGGCCGTTCCAGCCGCCGCCCGGGGCGCCCGTGCCGGGGCCGCCGGTGCCGGCGGTGAACGCGTCCACGGACGTCGCGGCGATCGAGCCGTCGGCCGCCTTCGTTCCGCTCGCCATGACGATGTCGCCGACCTTGATGTCGGCGAGAGTCGCCGACTGCTTCCCGGCGACGCGGTACGTCGTGGTGGGCGAGACGGTGACCACGACGGACGAGCCGTCCCGGGCCTTGAGGGTGAGGCCGGAGGCGCTCGTGGCCGTCACGGTGCCGGCGACGCGCGGCACGACGATCTCGATCTTCGTGACGGTGTACGTGTTGTCGCTGTTGCGCTGCTCCGCGAAGGCGATGTGATCGCCCACGGCGATGTCGGTGAGCGTGGCGGCCGCGCCGCCCTTCGTGATCGCGGCGCCCGAGGCGTCGATCGTGCGTGTCCAGCCGTCGTCGGTGCGGAGCGCGAGCTGCGTGCCGCTGACGGACGTGACGGACACGGCGCCGCGCGCGCCGCCGAGGCGGTCGCCGCCCATCACGGCGCCGCCCATCATGCCGCCGCCCATCATGCCCACGCGCCCGCTGCCGGGGGCGCCGCCGGGGCCGGCCGATCCGTTGCCGCTCTGGCCGCCGGGCCCGGCCCAGTCGTGGCCGCCCTGGCCGCCGTTGCCGTCCTGCGAGGGGGCGGGCGATGCTCCCGCGAAGAGCGCGACGCCCTGGGGGGCGCCCGCAGTCCCGCCACTGCCGGGCCCTGCGACGGCCACGCCGACGATGGCGACGACGCCGATGCCCGCGGCAAGCGCCGCGAGCCCGAACGGGACGCGCGAGCGGCTGCTCCGGACGGGCTGGAGCTCGGCGACGAGCTCGGACGGCGCGGGCCCGGCTGCGGGCTCGCCGGTCAAAGGGGTCACTTCGATCGTCACAGGGGGCTGCGGCGTCGACATGTCTTCGTGCATCCGTGTCTCCAGTCGGGTCGTGGGTGTCGTGATGTCGGAGGGGGCCCTGACCGACGGGAGGTCATGTCGGGCCGTACGTCAGTTTCTCGCAGATGCGGCTGAAGGTGTCCTGAACCGGCGACGCAGGCCGGTCGTCGGTGTCAGGCGGCCGCGCGGGCGAGGAGGTCGCGGGCGGCCGCGATCGGGATCGCGAACCCCACACCGTGGGCGTCGGTCGCGTTGGCGCTGACGATCCCCACGACGCGACCGGACCCGTCGAGGAGCGGGCCGCCGCTGTTGCCGGGGTTGATCGCCGCGTCGGTCTGGATGAGCCCGGTGAGGTGGTGGACCGATCGGGTCCCCTGGTCCGCGACGTCGATCGAGCGGTCCAGGCCCGAGATGATGCCCTGCGTGACGGTCTCCGTGAACGTCCCGAGCGGGCTCCCGATCGCGATCGCCGTCTGGCCGACCACGAGCGCGCCCGAGTCGCCGAGGGTGACGGGAGTAAGACCGGTGCGATCGACGCGAACGACCGCGAGGTCGTGGGTCGAGTCGCTCGCCACCACGGTCGCGGGCGCCTGCCGGCCATCGGAGAACTCGACGGTGAGCGTGCTCGCGTCGGCGACGACATGGGCGTTCGTGAGGATGAGCCCGTCGGCGCTCACCACGAAGCCGGAACCGACGCCGGACGTCTGCCCGGAGAACGGCGCGCCCCCGGTCGTGCCCGTGGCGTGGATCGTCACGACCGACGGCTCGAGGGTCGCGGCGATCTTCTCGACGGAGACGTCCGAGGCAGTCGTGTAGACCACCGCCGACGCCGTGGCGGCGGATGCCGTCGGGACCGTCCCGGCGGGGCGCGTCGCCCCGATGAGCGCGACGGTCATGCCAGACGCGAGGAGCGCGGACAGGACGGCGGACGGCACGACGACGCGCATCGTCCCGCCGCGACCGCGGTACTCCCGGACGACGACGGTGCGCTGAAGAGCGGCCGGTGGCTCCGCCGATCCGGCGGTCGCATCGAGGTCGCGACCGAGGTCGTTCGTGTCCATGGCGGATGCTCCTTGACGGTGGTTCGTGGGTGCCCCGCTCCTGGCGAGATGTGTACGCTCTCGGCCTGAAGCCGTCCTGAACGGTCGCGCACCGCGGGCGGGGCACGGTGGGCGGTCAGGCGCGGCGCTCCCGGCCGTCGTGCTCCGGGAAGCGCGCCGCGAGGTGCGCGCCGCCTTCGGGTCGGTTCGCGGCAGTGATCGTCCCGCCGTGGCGCTCCACGATCCAGGCAGCGATCGCGAGACCCAGGCCGGTCCCGCCCTCGGGGGCGTCGTCCGCGCGCCAGAAGCGGTCGAAGACGTGCGGCAGGTCCTCGGGCCTGATCCCGGGGCCGCTGTCGTCCACGTCGAGCGTGGCGAAGCCCGCGTCGTCACGCACGGTCACGGTGACGGCCGATCCGCGTGGGCCGTGCGCCAGCGCGTTGTCGACGAGGATCGTCACGAGCTGCCGGAGTCGGAGTGGGTCGCCGTCCATCGTCACGGGACGCGGGTCCGCGACGAGGCCGATCCCGCGATCGGCGGCGACCTGCGCGAGCTGGCCGACAGCCTCGGCGGCGATGTCGCCGAGATCCACCGGCTCGAAGGCGACCTCGACCTCGCCGGAGTCCGTGCGCGCGAGCAGCAGGAGGTCGTCGACGAGCGCGGTGAGATGCGTGACCTCGGCGTCGATGTCGTCGAGCGCGGCCCCCACCCGCTCGACGGGCTCGGTCCGGTTGCGCTGGAGGTCGGCCACGCTGGCGCGGACGATCGTCAGGGGCGCCCGCAGCTCGTGGCTGGCATTGGCGGTGAACTCGCGCTGGCGTCGCAGCGCCTCGTCTCGCCGGCCCATGGATGCGCGGATCGGGACGAGCGCGCGCCCGCCGTAGACGTACCCGAGCCCGATCGCGAACAGGAGAGCGAGAAGGCCACCACCCACCAGGACGAGGAGGAGCGTGTGAAGCAGCTCCAGCTCGGAGGCGCGTTCGCCGAGGACCTGGACGACATAGGCGCCGTCGCGGCCCGGCACCTGCAGCGAGTAGACGCGGACCGGCACGGTGTCGATGGTGATGTCGCGGACGTCCGCTGTACCGGTGTTCGCCGCCAGGACCCCCGCCTCGATCGGGAGGCCCGAGACCGTCGTCCCCGCGGGCAACCCCACGAGCTTGCCGTCCGGGCCGACGACGACCGCGAGCGTCCCGCTCGCCGAGCCGCCGAAGACGAACCCCAGGCCGGGTCCCTCGGGCGGCCGCCCCCGGTCGGTGATGATCCGGCCGACGTCCTGCGCTCGCGTCTCGAGGAGAGCGGAGCCGCGTGCGGCGAGGGAGCTCGCGACGGCCGCGTACAGTGCGGTGCCGAGGACGACGAGGACGACGAGCGTGAGGCCCGTGCTCCACGCCGTGAGCCGGAGGCGGGTCCGTCGGAGGAGCGCGACGTCCGCGCCCGCGAGCTCGCCGCCGGTCGCGTCGGGTCCCGGGGCGAGCGGATCGGCGAGGATGCCCATCGATCCGAACGGCGGCCGGCCGGCCGCGGCGTCGATCCCCTCGTCGCTGACGGCCGCCGCGCCCGGCCCGAAGGACGCGCCCGCGAGGTCGTCGCCCGGATCGTCCGCCGCCCCGAGCAGCCGGTCAGTCGGCACGAAGTCGGTATCCCATGCCGCGCACGGTCTCGATCCAGGCTGCCGCCTCGGTGCCGAGCTTCTCCCGGAGCAGGTGGATGTATGCCTCGACGGTGTTCGGGGTGAGCGCGGCCCCGTACGGCCACGCGTAGTCGAGGATCTGGTCGCGGCTGAGGACCTGGCCCGGGCGCCGCAGCAGGCATTCGAGGATCGCGTACTCGCGCTGGCTCAACGCGACCGTCCGGCCGTCGACCGTCACGCGACGCTCGGCCTCGTCGAGCGCGATGGGGCCCGCACGGAGATGGAGCGTCGCGCGGGGTGGCGGTCGCCGCCCGAGCGCGCGCAGGCGGGCGAGCAGCTCGTCGTACGCGAACGGCTTCACGAGGTAGTCGTCCGCGCCCGCGTCCAACCCCGCGACCCTCGCGCTCACCGCGTCCCTGCCGGTCAACATGAGGATCGGGACCCTGGAGCCCGACGCCCGCAACCGTCGCGCGACCTCGAGACCGGAGGCATCCGGCAGGCCCACGTCGAGGATGACGACGTCGAGCTCAGCATCACCGGCGAGCTCGAGCCCCTCCGCGGCCGTCCCCGCCGACTCCACGAGGTGCTGGTCCTGCGTGAGGAGGCGCCGGAGCACGCGGACGAGCCGCTGGTCGTCCTCGATGACAAGCAGATGCACCGGCGGGCTCCTGCCGCGCCGCCTGCGACGATCCGCCGCGCCGGTGTGGCGAGGGACGGGCCGTCCGTGGCCGCGGCGACACCACTATCGCGCGGGAGGCTGAAACACGCCTGAAGACGGACGGGACGCCGCGACGGCGCACGCCACCGTCATCCCGCCGCGCCCCGGTCGTGTCGGTCTGTGCGGCGGCCTCAGCGGGAGGCGGCACGTCCGCGGTCGGAGGGAGCCGTGGCGGCTCGGTCACTCCGGGGTCGACTCGCTCACTGCAGGGTGAGCACGAGCGCCGTTGGACCGTTCAGGAGGAGCTTGACGGGCTGCAGCACCCTGATGCCCGACGCGGCTGGAACGACCTGGGTGCTCCAGCCGGTCACGCCGCCGAGCGCGGTGAGGAACGCCGTGGCGGTGGCCTCGTCGGTGGGGGCGCACGGATTGCTCGTCGGGGTCTTCACGAGGCTCGCGATGGTGAGCGACGCGCCGTTCGCGGTGAACGTGCCGGCGTACGGCTCGCAGCCCGTGAACCCGCTCACCGACCCGTCCTTCCCGAACACCAATGTCGGGAGGGCGCGCGCAGCGGGCGCGGTGCCGCCCTGGAGCCCCAGCGTCCAGGACGTGCCGGGGAGGGACGCGGGCGCGGTGGGGGCCGAGGGGGACGACGAGGCGGAACAGGCGGCCACGAGGACGGCGGCGGCGAGGATGGCGCCCACCCGGGCGATTCGACGGGTCATGTGCCGACTGCCTCCAGCTCCGGGTTCCCGACGAGATCCGTGGCCATCGTAGCAGCCGGTCGAAGCGGCGATACTAGCCCTGCGACCGCTCGACCGAGCGCGCCGCGATCCGGGCTCCACCGCCCCGGATCGACCGCCCGGGAGACCACGATGCCGATCCGCTGGGACGCCGAGGCGCGCGAGGCGCACCTCCATAACGACCGAGTCAGCTACATCTTCCGCGTCCTCGACACCGGGTGGCTCGGTCACCTCCACTTCGGGCCGCGCCTCGACCCGTCGCGCACCTACGGCCACCTCGGCCCGCAGGGCGCAGGAGCGTTCCACAACCGCCCGGCCGATCCGGCGCTCCTCGAGTACGCCGTCGCCGAGCGCGGCGACTTCCGCATGCCCGCCTGCGTCGTGGAGCAGGCCGATGGGTCCACGGTGCTCGACCTCGTCTACGCCGGGCATCGGATCATCCGCGGGAAGCCCGCCCTCCCGGGGCTCCCGGCCACGTACGCCGAGACCGATGACGAGGCGGAGACGGTCGAGGTGGACATCGCCGACGGACCCAGCGGCCTGACGGTCACGCTGGCGTACTCGATCTTCCGGGACGTGCCGTGCGTGGCGCGGAACGTCCGCTTCCGCAACGACGGAGCCACGACGCTGCGGGTGCGGAGCGCCATGAGCTCGTCGCTCGACCTGCCGGACGACGACTGGGAGATGGTGCAGCTGAGCGGCGCCTGGGCGCGCGAGCGCCACGTCGTCACCCGGCCGCTCGCGCCCGGCCGCGTCTCCGTCTCGAGCGCGCGCGGCGCATCCGGCGCGGAGCACAACCCGTTCGTCGTCCTCAAGCGACCGGCGACCACCGAGGCGGCGGGCGAGGCCTACGGCGTGAGCCTCGTCTACTCCGGGGACTTCCTCGCGGAGGCTGAGGGCGACTCGTTCGGGACGGCCCGGGTCCGGATCGGCGTCGACCCCGAGAACTTCACGTGGACCCTCGAGCCGGGCGCCGAGCTCGTCCTGCCCGAGGCGATCCTCGCGTACGCGGCGGACGGCCTGGGCGAGCTGAGCGACGCCTATCACCGGCTCTACCGCGACCGCCTCGTCCGCGGACGCTGGCGCGACGCTCTGCGGCCGGTGCTCGTGAACAACTGGGAGGGCACCTACTTCGACTTCGACGAGGACCGGCTCGTCGCCATGGCGTCCGTCGCGCGGGACGTCGGGATCGAGCTCTTCGTCCTCGACGACGGGTGGTTCGGCGAGCGCGACCTCGACGACAGCTCGCTCGGAGACTGGACGGTGGACCGCCGGAAGCTCCCGAACGGGCTCGACGGTCTCGCACGGCGCATCGAGGGGCTCGGGATGAGCCTGGGGCTGTGGATCGAGCCCGAGATGGTGAGCCCGCGCAGCCGCCTGTTCGCCGCACACCCGGAGTGGGCGATCGGCGTGCCGGGCCGGCCGCGGACCGAGATCCGCAACCAGCTCGTGCTCGACATGTCCCGGCCCGAGGTGGTGGACCACCTGTTCGCCGTGCTGTCGGACGTGCTCGGGAGCGCGCCGATCACGTACGTGAAGTGGGACATGAACCGGAACATGACCGAGGCGTACAGCGGCGCGCTGCCGCCGGACCGCCAGGGCGAGTTCCGCCACCGGTACATCCTCGGCGTGTACGACCTGTACGCGCGCCTGAACGCCGCCTTCCCCCAGATCCTCTTCGAATCGTGCGCGAGCGGCGGCGGTCGCTTCGACCCCGGCATGCTCGCCTATGCCCCGCAGACGTGGACGAGCGACGACACCGACGCGGTCGAGCGGCTGGCGATCCAGTGGGGCACGTCGCTCGTGTACCCGTTGAGCGCGATCGGCGCGCACGTCTCCGCCGTCCCGAACCACCAGGTCGGGCGGGTGACGTCGCTCACCATGCGGGCCGCCGTCGCGTTCTTCGGCGTGTTCGGGTACGAGCTGGACACGACGGTCTTCACGGACGACGAGCGCCGCGAGGTGGCCGACCAGGTCGCGTTCTACGTCGCCCATCGCGACGTGCTCCAGCGCGGACGCTTCGTCCGACTCAAGAGTCCCTTCGAGGGCGACCGGAACGAGACCGCCTGGATGGCCGTGTCGGACGATCGCAGGCATGCGGTCGTGGGCGCGTACCGCGTGCTCGACCGGCCGTACGCCGGCCCGGTCCGGCTCCCGCTCCGTGGCCTGGACCCCGACGCCGTCTACCGCGTCACCGCGTGGCCGGCCGGGACCGCCCCGCACGGGGAGCTCGAGGGCGGCCTCCGCGGCGGCGACGACCTCATGGCCACCGGCGTCGTCGTCCGGCCGGGCCCTTTCGATCCGCGGCCTCACGGCGACTTCCAGGCGCTCGTCCTCGCGCTCGACGTGGTCGAGGAGGTCGCCGCCGGCTGAACTCGGCGCGTGCCGGTCGGAGCGCGGCGGGCGATGCTGGCATACTCAGGACATGGACATCGCATTCCGCCTCGTCGACGTGTTCACGGACGTGCCGTTCGCGGGCAACCAGCTCTGCGTCGTGGCGGACCCGCCGCCGGACCTCGCGACGGAGACGATGTTGTCGATCACGCGCGAGATCGGCTTCAGCGAGACCACCTTCGTCACGGCGATCCGCGACGACGGGTATGACATGCGGATCTTCACGCCGGCCGGCGAGCTGCCGTTCGCCGGCCACCCGACGCTCGGCACCGCGTTCGTCCTCGTGACCGACGGGCGGGTCCCGACCTCGCTCGTCCAGCGGACCGCCGCCGGGGAGGTGCCGGTCGACGTGGACACGCGTGGCGGCGCCGCGTGGATGTGGCAGCTCCCGCCCATCGTCGGCCGACCCGTGTCGGACCCGGCGATCGTGCGGACCGTCGCGGCCGGGGCGGGCCTCTCGGTGGACGACCTCGTCCCGGGGCTCCCGATCGTCGCGATCTCCACGGGGATCGGGCACGTCATGGTCCCGCTGCGCGACGCAGAGACTCTCGCCCGGGCGGAGCGCGACGACCGCGCGTGCCGCGAAGCATGTGCGGCGATCGACGACGCCGAGTCCCTCTACCTGTTCGCGGTGCGGGGCCCGGGCGATGTCGTCGCGCGGATGTTCGACCGGTCGCGGTCGATCGGCGAGGACCCGGCCACCGGGTCGGCAGCGGGCCCGCTCGGCGCGTACCTCGCGGAGCACGGGCTCGCCGGCCTGCCCGGCCGCGCGACCGTCGCGCAGGGGGAGGCGGTGGGGCGCCCGAGCTTCCTCGACATCGAGGTGGTGCGGGACGACGACACGTGGCACGTCCGCGTCGGCGGGGGCGTGCGGATCGTGGGCAACGGCGTCTTCCATCTCTGATGCGGCGGCGCCGTCCCGGCGCCCCGGGAGGACCGAGCGATGCTGGTGGAGTCCGTGCCGAACGTCAGCGAGGGTCGGCGCCTCGACGTCGTCGACCGCCTGGCGGCGGCGATCGAGGCGCGGGCGGGTGTGCACCTCCTCGACCGGACGAGCGACGCGAGCCACAACCGCAGCGTCCTGACGCTCGCCGGCGAGGCCGCCGCCGTGTGCGACGCGCTCGAGGCGGCCGTGGCCGTGGCGATCGACGCGATCGACATGGAGGTGCAGGAGGGCGAGCACCCGCGGATCGGCAGCGTGGACGTGGTGCCGTTCGTGCCGCTCGCGGACACGACGATGGACGAGTGCATCGGCCTCGCGCGCGCCTTCGGCGAGCGAGTGGCGACGCGGTTCGACATCCCGGTCTACCTGTATGCCCTCGCGGCCACGCGCGCCGACCGCGGGAAGCTCGCCGACGTGCGGCGCGGGCAGTACGAAAGGTTGAAGGACGCGATCGCCCGCGACCCCGACCGGCGCCCGGACTTCGGGCCGGCGCGCCTTCACCCGCGGGCAGGCGCGATGGCGGTCGGTGCCAGACCGTTCCTCATCGCCTGGAACATCAACCTGGACTCCACGGACCTCGATCTCGCGAAGCGCATCGCGCGGGCCGTCCGCGAGTCGGGGGGCGGGCTCCCGAGGGTGCAGGCGAACGGCTTCCGCCTGGAGGACCCCGACTGCGCCCAGGTCTCGATGAACCTCCTCGACTTCGCGGTGACGCCGCTGTGGCGCGTCTGGGAGGCGGTCGCGGAGATCGCCGCCGAGGCGGGCGTGCAGCCGGCGGAATCGGAGCTGATCGGGCTCGCGCCGCTCGCGGCCCTGCTCGATGTCGCCGACCACGCGGGCGCGCCCGCCGACATCGCCGTGGAGGAGCGGCTCGCCGTGGCGGCGGGCTTCCTGCGGCTGCGCGACTTCTCGCCCACGCAGGCGCTCGAGCTGCGGCTTGCCGCGGCTGGCCGCGCGCAGGGGTAGCCGCCTCCCCCACGCCCGGCGAGGAACGGGCCCTATGCGCCGGGGCGCGCCCGCATGCTGTTGTTCCGCGGATCGTGGGTGACCTCGGCGAGCCCGAGCTCCTCCATCAGCGGCGGCACGTACATGCCGAACCGGCCGCGGTACCCCTTCCGGAGGCCGTACCAGCCGCCGACCGGGTTGTCCGCCGACCTGGCCCACGCCTCCACGGTCCCGTCCGCCGCCGGCTTCTGCTCGTCGGCGCTGCCGAGGGGCATCCAGTCGCCGTGCGCCACGAGCATCGCGTGGAGATCCTCGATGCACCGGAGGTGGTACGTCAGCTTCGTCGTGCCCACCTGGCAGACGAGCAGAGGCGGGTCGGCCGCCTCGTCGCGGTACATCTCGTACTCGGAGGTGCCGCTGGCGGTCTTCAGCCGCCACGGGTTCTCGCGGGTGCCCGTGCCAGTGGTGGTCGTCATCGTCGATCCTCCATCGCGCGTGTGGGGACGCGGCGCGTCGCGGTGTCGGAGCCGTGGGTGCGGCCGTCGGGCCATCATCGGGCCGCGGAGCGCCGGCGGCAAGGGCAGAGCCCGGATGAGCGAAGTGCGACGCCGCGCCAGGTCCCCCGCGCGGCCGCCGATCAGAGGTCGGCGACGCTGATGACGCCGCGGCGGATCGCGTACTTGAGGAGCTCCACGCGGTCGTGGACGCCGAGCTTCTCCATCATGCCGGCCCGGTAGTTGTGGACCGTCTGCTCGCTCAGGTGGAGCGTCTTCGCGATCTCGCGGTTCGTGTGGCCCACCGCGGCGAGAAGGAGGATCTCGTGCTCGCGGTCGTTCAACGCGTCGTACGGATCCTCGATGCCGCGCTGGGGCGACCGGTGGATGTACATGTCGACCATGCGCGTGACGATGGACGGGCTCACGTACGTCTGGCCCCGCCCCACGCACCGGATGGCGTCCACGACGTCCGCGCCCTGCGCCTCCCGCGCGAGGAACCCGTCGGCGCCGGCCCGGAGCGCGAGCGAGAACTGCTCGCTGCTGGTCCGGCACGCGAGCGCGAGCACCTTCACGGTCGGGTCGACGGACCGGATCGCTTCGATCGTCTCGACCGTCGTCGGGCCCTGTCCGTCGAGCGCGAGGCACTCGGTGACCACGACATCCGGGTCCATCCGCGAGATCGCGGACGAGAGGTCGTCGGCGCACTCAACGGACCCGACGACCGTCATGTCCGCCTCGGCGTCGATGACCGCGCGGAACCCGTCGAGGAGCAGCGGGAAGCCGAAGATCGCGAGCAGGACTCGCGACTTGCCACCACCGCCCGGCACGGAGCCGTTCCCTCTCGACATCCAGACCTCGCCGTCGCCCGCACGGCATCCGCGCGCGGGACGCACCCCACTATCCGTCGCGAGGTGGCCTGCGGACATAGGGCCATGTGTCGCGAGGCGCCGCCCGACCGATACATGCGGGCCTGTGCATCGTGGCACGGGTACGGTATGCGCCGGTCGGTCCGCCGTGGCGGGCGAGGCCGGCGACGACGCGCTCGCCGGCGCACGGGGATGCGTGGGATCCCGCCGTGTCGGCGCGCGAACGGACCCTGGCGCGCCGCCCTCCGGCTCCTCATCCCATCCGGACGATGGACGCGGCCCCTCAGGCCGCGTAGCATCCACCTCTAGCCAAGCGAACCGACGAAATGAGAGAGGGAATCAGTGGAACTTTCGAATGGGACCGGACTGATGGACAGCTTCCGCAGCACGCTGCGTCACGCACGCGTGGTCGTGCCGCTCGCAGCCGTGGCGATGTTCCTCGCCGCGTGCAACCGGGTCGACACGGGGACGATCGGCTTCTGGGACATCTTCTGGTCGATGGTCGTCTTCTTCGTGTGGGTCCTGTACATCTTCATCTTCATCTCGATCTTCATGGACATCTTCCGCCGGAACGACCTCTCCGGCGCGTGGAAGGTGATCTGGATCCTCTTCCTGTTCATCATCCCGTTCCTCAGCGCACTCGTGTACATCATCGCCCGGCCCAGGGTGACCGCCCAGGACGTCCAGATGGCCGCGCAGTCCGATGCCGCGATGAAGGCCGCCGCCGGCGTCTCGAAGGCCGACGAGCTCGCGAAGCTCCAGGCCCTCAAGG
>CAIYQJ010000305.1 GCA_903928275.1 uncultured Chloroflexota bacterium | reverse complement strand
GCGGCGGACGTCGCCGCGGCGGACCTCCGGCGGGTGGCGCGGACGACGGATCCCCGTCCCGCCGCTTCCGCGTGGGGCGCGCGGCCGCGATCGGCGGAATCGTCATCGTCCTCCTCGTCTTCTTCGGCTTCTTCGGTGCCCTCCTCGACATCTGGACGGACGCGATCTGGTTCAAGAGCATCGGGTACGACGCGGTCTACTGGACCCGGATCGGGACGCCGATCATCCTGTTCTTCGCGACGTTCGTCATCGTCGGCGTGCTGTTCGCGCTCGACCTGTGGATCGCCGGGCGCCTGTCCCCGCCCCCGGGCGCCGGGGGCAACCGCATCCGCGAGCTGCTGGACCGGCTCGGCGAGGCCGCCACGGCCGGACAGCAGGGCGCTGCCGGGCGGATGGGCCAGCGCGACCGCTACGGCTCGCCGTGGAGTCCGTTCGGACCGGATCGCCCGGGCCGCCCCGCCGGTCCGTCCGTCGACGCCGAGTTCGAGATGCCCGACCTCGTCCCGGTCGGCCGGTGGGTGCTGGTCGCCGTCGCGATCCTTGCCGCCTTCACGCTCGCGGGGCTCGTCTCCGGCGGGTGGGAGACGATCCTGCTGTTCCAGCATCGGGTCCCGTACTCGCCGGCCGGCGTGCCGCCCGTCACCGACCCCGTCTTCGGTCGCGACGTCGGGTTCTTCCTCTTCGACCTCCCGTTCCTCCGGCTCGTCCAGTCGGTCATCAACGGGGTGCTCATCGCGGGTCTCATCATCGCGCTCGGCCGGTACCTGCTCGCCTCGGTCCGCGGCGGCCTGGGATTCGGGACGGCGCCGCGCCTCCACCTCGCCATCCTCGCGGGCCTGTGGCTCCTCTCCGTGGCCTTCGGCTACCAGCTCGACAAGCTCGAGCTCTCGTACGCCGCGAACGGCGTGACGACCGGCGTGAGCTACGCGGACGCCAACGCGCGGTTCCTCGCCCTCGACGTCCTCTCGGTCGTCGCCGCGCTCACGGCCGCGTTCCTCGTCGCCTCGGCGTTCACGCGCGCCATGTGGCCGGTCGTCCTCGCGGTGACCGTGTGGTTCGGCGCGTCGATCGTGCTCGGGACGATCTACCCGACGATCGTGCAGCGGTTCGTCGTCGCCCCGAACGAGTACCAGACGCAGGCGCCGTACATCGCGAACAACATCTCGATGACGCGGGTCGCCTATGGACTGAACGGGTGGGAGAACATCCCGTTCAACGGATCGGCCACGCTCTCCGCTGACGCCATCCAGCGCGACGCGGCGACGTTCGATAACGCGCGCCTCTGGGACTACCGCCCGCTCGGCACCACCCTCGATCAGCTCCAGACGGTGCGCCAGTACTACGACTTCTACGACGTCGACACGGACCGGTACATCCTCAACAGCCAGACGCACCAGGTGATGCTGTCCGGGCGCGAGCTCGCCCTCGACAAGAACCCGCAGGCGCTCACGTGGGTGAACGAGCGGATCGTCTTCACGCACGGATTCGGCCTGGCGATGGTGCCCGTGAACGGCGTGGACGACCAGGGCCTGCCCAAGCTCATCATCAAGAACCTTCCGCCCGTGTCGTCGGACGGCGCCCCGACGATCAACGAGCCGCGCATCTACTTCGGCGAGCGGCCGAACAGCTGGATCATCACCGGCGCCCAGCAGCCCGAGTTCGACTTCCCGGTGGGCGACCAGTCGAGCGGCGGCGAGACGAACACTCGCTGGACAGGGACGACCGGCGTCAAGCTCGACTCCACGCTCACCAAGCTGCTGTTCGCGCTCAAGTTCCGGGACCTGAACCTCTTCATCACGGACCAGGTCACCGCCCAGAGCCAGCTCCTCATGAACCGGACGATCGGCGAGCGGGTCCGGGCGATCGCGCCGTTCCTGCGCTTCGACAAGGACCCGTATCTCGTCGTCAATGGCGCCGGCGGCCTCACGTACATCCAGGATGCGTACACGGTGAGCGACCGCTTCCCCGACGCGGAGTACTTCGACGGCTCCTCGTTCGGGCCCGACAGCGGGCTCTCGGGCGACGTGCTGAACTACGTCCGCAACAGCGTGAAGATCACGATGGACGCGTACGACGGGACCATGCACTTCTACGTCACGGACCCGGCGGACCCCATCATCCGCGCGTACCAGGGCGTCTTCCCGACGCTCTTCCAGCCGCTCGACCAGATGCCCGCCGACCTCCGCGCCCACCTGCGGACGGCCGAGGAGGGGTTCAACGTCCAGGCGCGGACGTTCGCCCGCTACCACGTGACGAACACGCAGTCGTTCTACAACAAGGACGACCTGTGGACGATCCCGACCAACCCGCAGGGCGCCACCCAGCAGCTCCCGCCCGAGGCCTACTACGTGATCATGCGCATGCCGAGCGAGGCGAACGCGGAGTACCTGCTCCTCCAGCCGATGGTGCCCGCCCAGCGGCCGAACATGATCTCGTGGATCGCGGCCCGCAACGCCGTGGCCACATACGGCCAGGTCCGGGTCTACCAGCTTCCCCGCGACACGTCGATCTTCGGCCCCACGCAGATCGAGGCGCGGATCGACCAGGACCCCACGATCTCGTCCCAGATCACGCTGTGGAACCAGTCAGGCAGCCAGGTGATCCGTGGCAACCTGCTCGTCGTGCCGGTCGGGAACGCGATCGTCTACCTGGAACCCATCTACCTCCAGTCCACGTCGTCGGCCTTCCCGCAGTTCACGAAGATCGTCGTCGCGACCTCCACATCGGTCGCCTGGTCGAACACGCTGCAGGACGCGCTCGCCAAGGTGCTCGCGACCCAGCCGAGCGCATCCCCGTCGCCGGGCACGCCGCCGTCCCCGGGAGCCAGCCCCGCCCCGCCGCCGACCACGCAGCCCACGCAGGGCCCGGTCGCGAGCCCGGGTGCGACCGCGGCACCCGGCGACCTGGGTGCCCTGGTCGCGTACGCGAACCTCCACTTCGGGCTCGCGCAGGATGCGCTGCGCGCCGGCGACTTCGCGACGTACGGCAGCGAGATGAAGATCGTCGAGGCGACACTCGCGCAGCTGTCGAGGCTCACGGGAGCGTCGCCGCTGCCCTCCGCGCCGGTCGTCCCATCCGCCGCTCCCACGCCGCTCCCGGTGCCGTCGGCAAGCACGACGCCGTGACCCGGGGCGTCGCGCCCGCGTGACGCGCCGCGCCCTCGCGGCCGCGAGCCGATGGACGGTCGCACGGCCGGACATGTGGGCCGTCGCGCTCGCGGCGTTCCTCGTCCGCGGAGGCATCCTCGTCCTCGCGGTCCCGATCCTCATCCTGCCGACCCCGATCGGCGTGGCGTCGTTCATCGGCGCGGACGCGGTCACCGCCGCCGGCCCCACGGATCGCTTCCTCGTCATGGCGGCCGCGGCCGGCCTCGCCCTGGCGGCGGCGGTCGGCGCCGGGTTCGTCGTCGGGGCGGTCGCGGATCGCGTCGTGCTGCGCGCCTGGGCGTTCGACCGGCCGGTCGCGGCCCCGTCCTTCGCGGAGGGTCGGCGGTCCGGCGCGGCCGCCGGGGTGGCGCGCGTGATCGCGGTCCGCGTCGTCGCCTCGATCCCGCTCGTCGTCGCGTGCGCGTGGGCGATCCCGAGGATCGCGACCGCAGGCTATCGCGAGCTCACGCTGCCGGACGACCTCGCGACGCCGTTCCCGCTCCGCGTGCTCGCGGCCGCGCCCGAGGCCGCCGTCGCGATCGTCGCCGGGCTCCTGGTCACCGAGCTCATCGCGGGCCTGGCCACCGTCCATGTCGTCGTCGACGGGTCGTCCGTCCCACGATCGCTCGGGCGCGTCGCTCCAGATCTCGTCCGCCGGCCGCTCCCGGTCCTCGGGGCGTTCTTGCTCGGCGTCACGGGCCTCGTCGTCCTCACGGGGATCCCGCTCGCGGTCTCTGCCCTCGCGTGGGAGGCGGCGCGGCGCGCCCTCACGGCCGGTGACGCGGTCTTCGCCCTGCTGGCCGTCGTCGCGCTCTCGGCGACGTGGATCGCGAGCCTGGCCGCGGCAGGCGCGGTGGGGGCCTGGCGCCGCGCCGCGCTCGCCTCCGCCCTCGCTCGGCCGCGCGCGGAGGCATCCGCGGTCCCCGCCCGTGAGGTGTCCGTCGCCGCAGACTGACGCCCCGGTTCCCGGGGCGGCGCGTCGTGTGGCTCGCGGACCCCCTGCTACACTGCGGCGGCGCGCCGAGCTGCTCAGAGGTGGCGCCCTGATCCCACCTGCACCCGGGGACGATGCACACCGATGGACCAGCTGCTGAAGGACGTGGGGAACTCCGTGTCCGGGCTCTTCTCGAGCGACCTCGTCCAGCTTGGGGTGAAGGCGATCGGGGTCTACGTCGTCGTTCTCTGGCTCGCGACGGCGTTCTGGGCGTACCAGGACATGAAGAGCCGCTCGTCGAACCCGCTGCTGCCGTACCTCGCCGCCGCGCTCATCATCGTGTTCACGCCGCTGCTCTTCCTCTTCGCCGCGCTCCTGTACCGGATCGTCCGGCCGCACGAGCGGGCCGGCGAGGCGCACGAGAGGATGCTCGCCGAGGAGGCGATGCTCGCCGAGGTCGAGCAGATCGACCACTGCCTCGGGTGCGGCCGCCGTACCGAGGATGGCTGGCTCGTGTGCCCGACATGTCGCACGCGACTCCGCCGCGTCTGCCCGAACTGCAGCAAGCTCGTGGGGACCGACTGGCTGCTCTGCGCCTGGTGCGGCACCGACTTCGAGATCCCCCAGGCACGGGGCGCCTCCGCGGGCGCCGGCCCATACGCCGCCCCTTCCGCCGCTCGACGTGCCACCGGGCGCCCGGCCGCCCGGCAGGCGACGCCTGTCGCAACGGGCGCCCCGAGCGTCGCGGCGTCCGAGCGGCCGGCATCGGATCGCTATCCGATGGCCAGCCCCGCGCCGGCATCGCGCCCGGATCCGCTCCCCGCGCCCGATGACGTGCCGCCGCTGCCCGACGCACCGCGCTCCGCCGCGGCGCCGACGACGACCTGGGGCGCCGTTGACGACGTGACCGCGCCCTCCTTCGTGGGCCCGGGCCCGGTCGAGCCTTCGGTGGAGCCGGCCTACGATCCCGCCGCGGGCTCGACCGGGACCGCTCCGGCGGCGCCGATCTCCGGCCGTCGCGCCGCCGAGCGGTGACGGAGCAGACACCCGGACCGGCGGGCGCGACCGCCAGCGACGACGAACCGGCGTCGGGCGCGCCAGCCCCTGCCCCCGACGACGCTGCGATCCCGGTCGACTGGACCGCTCCGCGCCGACCCACGTTCACGATCGAGGGTCGGGCGGCGCCCGGTCTCTACTTCGCGGGCTGGATCCTGGCGCTCCTCGGCCTGTCGACGCTCTTCGTGGCGATCGCCGCGACCGGCGGCGGACCGGCCACGGTCCTCCTCGTGCTCGGCGGGATGGCGTGCACGGCGCTCGGCCTGACGGCCGGCGCCGGGGCGCAGGCGCTCCAGCGGAAGGCGGACGGCGTCCCGGGCTACGCCGGGCCGTCGCCGTTCCTCGTCTTCGCGGCGGCTCTCGCCGTCACGCTCCTGCTCAGCGCCTGCCTCTCGCTCACCGGCCTGCTCGCGGCCGACACCTCGTCGACGCTCGTCGTGAGCCTCCTCGTGACCTCGGGCGTGAACGTCGGCCTCGTCGGCCTCCTGGTCGTGGGGTCCGGCGCGCTCACCTGGGCGGAGATGGGGATCCGCCGCCCCGCCGCGGGCAGGCTCGCGGGCGACATCGCCTGGGGCCTCGGCCTCGGCCTCGCCGCGCTCCTTGCCACGGCGTTCCTCGCCGCCCTGCTCGTCTCACTGCTGGGCGTGGTGCCGACCGGTCCCATCCCCGCGCCGCGCGGGCCGCTCGACAGCGTCCTCAACGTCATCGCGGCGGTCGTCATCGCGCCGGTCGGCGAGGAGGTCTTCTACCGGGGCTTCGCAACCACCGCCTGGGCGCGACGGATCGGGCCCCGGGGGGCGATCGTCCGGGGCGCCCTCTTCTTCGCCCTCGTCCACGTGCTCACGCTCGGCGGAACCGACGCGTCCGAGGCCCTGCGGATCGCCGCGATCGCGTTCCTCGCGCGCCTGCCCGTCTCGTACCTGCTCGGCTGGGTCTTCATCCGCCGTGGTTCCCTCTGGGCCTCGATCGCGCTCCACGCGACGTTCAACGGGACGGCGCTCCTCATCGCCGAGCTCGCGGGGCGGTCGGTGACGGGCGGCTGACAGCGTCTCCGCCTGCCGGCACGCGCTCGGCGCGCCGCCGCGGGCCCACCTGGCAGCCGGCACCCACGTGGTGCTCCGTCGCGGGCCCGCCCACCTGCCGGCCTGTCCGCCCGCTCGGTGCTCCGCGGCGGGCCCGCCCACCTGCCGCCGCCCACGGCCTCCTCCGCCGCGGAGCCCCGATGGAGCCGGTGGTGACGGGCGCGTGATCGCCTCCGGCTAGTCTCCGCCGTGTCTTCGGGTCCGGATAGCGGGGGTTTCGGCGGGCTCCGTCGTTCGGGCCCGGAGACGCCAGCACGAACGTCCGCGTCATCGCCCGCCAATCACGGAGGAACCCGATGAGCGACCTCGCCGCGGCGGCCCCGCGGGACCGGATCGCGGGGAGGCGGATCGCCGAGATCCCGGAGGCCGAGCGGCCGCGGGAGCGGCTGGCCGCGCGCGGCCCGGGCGGGCTCGCCACGGCCGAGCTCATCGCGCTGCTGTGGGGATCCGGGACGCGCGGGAGCAGCGCCGTGGACCTCGCGGCGAACGCCCTCGCGCGCTACGAGGGCCTCACCGGCCTCGCGGCGGCCAGCGAGGTCGAGCTCCTGGCGGTCCCGGGCGTCGGGGCGGCGCGGGCGGCCCAGCTCGTCGCGGCCTTCGAGATCGGGCGCCGACTGCTCGCCGACTGGCCCGCCGGGCGGTGGTCGGTACGCGCACCCAGCGACGTCGGCGAACGGCTCGTGCTCCAGATGGGGCGGCTCGAGCGCGAGGAGCTGCGCGTCGTCATCCTCAACGCGAAGAACGTCGTCCTCCGCGTGACGACCGTGTACGTCGGGAACGTCAGCGCCAGCCTCGTCCGCGTCGGCGAGCTCTTCCGCGACGCCGTGCGGGTGAACGCCGCCGGGCTGATCCTCGTCCACAACCACCCATCCGGCGATCCGACTCCGTCGCCGGACGACCTCCACCTCACCGCGGAGGCGATCGCGGCCGGCCGTCTGCTCGACATCGACGTGCTCGACCACCTCGTCGTCGGGCACGACACGTTCGTGAGCCTGCGGGACCGCGGGATCGCGTTCGACCGGCGGCCAGGAGCGGGAGCCCGGGCGGCGGCGGACTGACGGCGGCGCGACCCCGGGACGCCGCGG
>CAIYQJ010000304.1 GCA_903928275.1 uncultured Chloroflexota bacterium | reverse complement strand
GGACCTGCCGCACCGACACGGTCGGGGACGGCCGCCGGTCGGTACCATGCGAGGGTGACCGGACCTGCCGCACCGACACGGTCGGGGACGGCCGCCGGTCGGTACCATGCGAGGGTGACCGGACCTGCCGCACCGACACGGTCGGGGATCCACCGCGCTCGCGCGCTGGTGCCCGCGATCCTCGCTGCCGCCGTGGGCGCGAGCGTCCTCTTCTTCCTCGCGGGACCGCTCGGCGTCACTTCGGGGCTCCTCATCGTTTCCACGGCGCTCGGGTGGATCGTGGGGCTCGCGGTCCGTCCCGCCGGTGACGACTCGTCGGCCGGGAGGCGTGTCGCGGCCGCCGTCGGTCTCGCGCTGGCGGCGTGCGCCCTGGCGTGGGTCGCGACGTGGGGCTGGTCCCGCGTGGAGGGCGGCGCGCTCGGCCCCTTCGACTTCCTCGCGGAGGTCTATGGCGTCCTCCTGCCGGCCCAGATCGTGTTCGCCGCGCTCGGCGCGGCACTCGGCGCCAGGTGAGCGGCACGGTCGGGGTCGGCGGCGCGCACCGCGGACCGCCGCTCCCGGTGTACCGCCACCCGACCGAGGCGGATCATCGCGCGCTCGTGGACGACATCGAGCGCTGGTTCGGAGGCCGGCGGATGCGGCCGCTCTTCGGACGGATGTGGTTCGTGCACTTCGCGTCCACGTCGTGGGTGGCCGAGACTGCGGAGGGGCGGATCGCCGCGATCCTCCTCGGCTTCGCGAGCCCGGATCGCCCGAAGGAAGCCGTGGTCCACCTCGCCGCCGTGGACCCGAACCTGCGACGCCGCGGGATCGGCTCCGCCGTCCACCGGACCTGGCTCGCCGGGATGGCGCAGCGGGGAGCGACGCGGGCGATCGTCGCGGTTCCGCCGGACGAGCGTGTCGCCGTCCTGTTCTATCGTTCGCTCGGCTTCGAGCCCGAGCTGGCCGGAGCGACGCCCCTCTGGGGCGTCCCGGCGTTCGCCGACTACGACGCCGACGGCGTGGACCGGGCCCTCTTCACGCGTCGGATCGAGCCGGCCGGCTGACGCCAGCCCCGGGACGTCGCGCGCGGCACGCCGGGGCGTCCCTCGCGGCACCCCGGGCGGTCAGCGCTGCATCCGCTCCGGGCGGGGTGCGCGCCGCTGTGGGTGCCCGTCGTGCGCCAGGGCTTCCTCCCGCGCCCGGCGGATCCGTGCCGCGAGGTCGTCGGCTCCCGGCGGCAGGTCGGCCTCGATCCCGCTGCCGCGCCGTTCGGCGGGCATGGCGCCTTCGGTGGCGGCCGGCGCGATGCCACCGTCCTCACCGACGAACGGCATCCGCTGGCGCTCGACGGCGTCGAGGCTCATCCGGAGCGCGGCCGTCTTCTGCGATGCGACGTCGCGGACGTACGCCGCCTCCTCGTCGCGCTTCATCGGTCGGCCCCGGACGACCTCCGGTGGCTTCCCCACGAGCAGCCACGCCAGGTGGTAGCGGTCCATGGTCCCCCAGGCCGCAGCGAGGAGCGTGTCGGACCGCGCGAGCCAGTCGCGGAGCACGCTGAGTGACGGTCGAGCCGCCAGCGCCTCGCCCTCGTCGACGAGCGCCCGGTTCGCCGCGATGAGCTCGTCTCGCGTCATGCCCGGCCGAGGGAGACCCGGTCGATCCAGCTCTCGCGCGACTGGCGCAGCAGCTCGGTGAACGGCCCCGGGGCGCCCCGTCCGATCGCGGCACCGTCGATCCGGACCGCGGGGATCACGCCCGCCACGCTGCTCGTGAGGAAGACCTCGTCCGCCGCTGCCAGCGCGCCGGGCGTGACCACGGCCTCGTCGGCGACGAGCCCGTGGCTGGCGGCGTGCGCGAGCAGCCAGGCGCGCGTGGTCCCGGCAAGGCAACCGGCCGCCAGCGGCGGCGTCACCACGCGCTCGCCGCGGACGATGAAGACGTTCGCGCTCGTCGCCTCGCACACGTCGCCCGCGGACGTGAGGAGGATCGCGTCGTCCGCGCCGGCTCGCTCGGCCTCGAGCCGCGCGTAGACGTTCTCGGCGCGCGACGTGGACTTCACGCCGGCGAGCGGCGAGCCCGGATCGCGGCGCACCGAGCTCGTCACGAGCGTGAGTCCCGGCTGGAGCGAGTCGGCCGTCGGCGGCGTGTGCGGCCACGCCTGGACGATCACCGTGGGTCCGCCCGACTCGCCGCGCGGCGCGAGACCGCGCGCGGCGAACGCGCCACGGCTCACGGTGACCCGGAGCGCCGCGTCGCCGGGTGGCCGCCCGTCCGAGCCGTCGCCCGCGAGCCCCTCGGCCGAGAGGAGCGCGCGGATCGCGGTGACCAGCGGGGCGTCGTCGGCCGGCAGCGGGATGCCAAGCGGGACGGCGCTCTCGCGCAGCCGCTCGAGATGCTCGTCGAGCTCGATGACCACCCCACGGCGAGCGCGCAGCGTCTCGAAGATGGCGTCGCCGAGCATGAACCCGCGATCGGCGACGAGGATCTGCGGGGCGTCCGCGCGGACCAGACGATCGTTGACCCAGACGAGTGTCGGCATGCGACCAGCCTAGCGCGCGGCCCCGTCCGGCGCGAGGGCCGCTCCGCCCGCCGCGGCCATCGATGCGCCGCGTCCCGCTCGGCCCCATGCGCTCCCTGGAGGACCCCGGTCTCGGGATCCGCCGGGGTGATCGCCCACCATCCGAGTCCGCCGGCCCTCGTGGCCGGGACGACGGGATGACGGGATGACGGACGGGGTGCGCGCGCGGCATCATGCATGGACACGTCTCGTCCTCACCGGTCCGAGTCGTCGGCCGACGGGGATCCCGCCGGAAGAGGTCGCCATGACCACGCTCCGCATCGACCCGGACCGCCTCCAGCCCGCGTTCGACGCGCTGGCCTCTCGCGTGGGGTCCGGCCGTGCGTCCGCCGCGGTCCTGGCTGTCGCCACGTCGGAGGGCGTGGTCCGCACGGAGGCCTTCGGGACCGTACGCGGCAGGCCGGTGGACGTCGCCGACCGGTTCCTCCTCGCGTCCGTCACGAAGCCGATCGTGGCGACCGCCGTGGTCCAGCTCGCCGCCGGAGGGCGGATCTCGCTGGCCGAGCCTCTCCGGACGTACCTGCCCGATCTCCCGGAGGGCCACGCCGCGGTCACCGCCGGGCACATCCTCACCCACACGTCCGGGATCCCGGACGACGTGTTCGGCGAGTGGGCGGAGCGTGCGCCACGCGACGAGATGGTCCGGCGCGCGTTCACGCGGCCCCTGGACTTCTACCCCGGCAGTCGCTACGGCTACTGCAGCACGTCGTTCTACGTCCTCGGGGAGCTCCTGGCCCGGATCGACGGCATCCCGTTCGAGGAGTCGCTGCGCCGCCGCGTCCTCGCTCCCATGCGGATGGGATCCACCTCGTTCTCCGCGCTGGAACCCGCCGGGCGCTGGATCCCGCTCGACGGCCTGCCGCAGGTGCCGTCCGCGCCGGCCGACGCGCTGGCGATGCTCGAGTACATGGCCTCGCTGGCCATGCCCGGCGGCGGGCTCTGGAGCACGGCGGGCGACCTGGTCCGGTTCGCCCGCGCCTACCTGCACGGTGGATCGCTCGATGGAGCGCGGCTGCTGCCGCCGGCGTTCGTCGATCTCATCGGCCGGGAGCGGACGCGCGGGATCCTGGAGCCGAGCGTCGACGGCCTGGCCCCGGACCGCGATCCGCACTACGCCCTGGGCTGGGGCAAGCCGGGGGGCGATGGCGACGTCCCCTGCTCCGACATGGCGATCGAGCACGGCGGGATCAGCGGCACCCGGCTCTTCATCGACCCGGCGACGGACCTCGCGGTCGTGGTGCTCGCGAACCGTTGGGACGTGGCCGAGACATCGCGCTCCGTCGTCGTCGCGGTCCACTCGGCGCTGGTGCCCGCGTGAGCGCCGGGCCGCGCCCGCGAGCGCGCGACGTCGGCATCGTCATCGGGCGCCGCGCTCCCGGTCGGGCCAACGCGATCACCGACGTGCCGGGCGTTCGCGTCGGACACGCCACGATCGTCCGCGGCGAGGGCCCGCTCGTCGTTGGGGTGGGTCCGGTGCGCACGGGCGTGACCGTCATCTTCCCCCACGACGACGACCTGTTCCTCGACGGGGTGTTCGCGGGCTGGCACCGGCTCAACGGCAACGGCGAGCTGACCGGGACCGCCTGGATCGACGAGGCGGGCATCCTCACCGGTCCGATCGCGCTCACGAACACCCACAGCGTCGGCATCGTCCGCGACGCGATCGTGGCGCGCGCGGCGCGCGCCCACCCCGACGGCCCCGAGCTCTGGTCGCTGCCGGTGGTCGGCGAGACGTACGACGGGACGCTCAACGACGTGAACGGCTTCCACGTGACGGCGGCGCACGTCGACGCGGCCATCGACGCGGCCGCGGCCGGGCCGGTCCCCGAGGGGTCGGTCGGCGGCGGGACCGGCATGATCTGCCACGAGCTCAAGGGCGGTGTCGGGACCGCGTCCCGCGTCCTCGCGGCACACGAGGGCGGCTGGACGGTCGGGGTCCTGGTCCAGGCCAACCACGGAGTGAGGGAGGACCTGCGGATCGATGGCGTGCCGGTCGGCGCCGAGCTGCCGGTGGCCGAGATCCCCAGCCCGTACCACGGGCGCGAAGGGTCGGGACCGGGCACTCCGGGCAGCGGCTCCATCGTCATGATCGTCGCCACGGATGCTCCGCTGCTCCCGCACCAGTGTCGCCGGCTGGCCCAGCGCGCCGGGCTCGGCATGGCACGGACCGGCGGCTACGCGCGGAACTCCAGCGGCGACTTCATCCTCGCGTTCGCGACGGGGAATCGGTCGCTCGGCCCCGGGGCAGGGACCGGCCGGCCGCATGGCGCGGTCATCGATGTCCGGATGGTGCCCGACGACGGGCTCGACGGCATCTTCGCCGGCGCTGTGGAGGCCACCGAGGAGGCGATCGTCAACGCCCTCCTCGCGGCCGGGACGATGCGCGGCGTGAATGGGATCGAGGCGCACGGGCTCGACGCGCAGCGCCTGGGGCGCATCATGGCACGGTACGGCCGCGGTCCCGGCAGGCCGCTTGCGGTGTGAAGACGACCAGGGGGGAATGATGATCAGGGTGCGCATGCCGCCCCGGGCGGCGACCGTCGCCGACATCCCGGCGATCGCGCGCGTGGCCGCGGCGTGTGACGAGCCGATCGAGTCGCCCGGTACGCCAGGCTCGCCCTACGCGGAGCACCTGCTGGATCGCGGCACGGTCGTGGTCGCAGAGAGCGATGGCGTCGTCGTGGGCTACGCGTCGGCGATCACCATCGGCGCCGGACGGCACGTGAGCGACCTGTTCGTCCACCCGGCCGCACGCGACCGCGGCGTCGGCGCGGCCCTCCTCGCGGCGGCGCTCGATGGCGCTCCGTCGGCCACCGCCTTCTGCAGCGAGGATCCTCGCGCGCTGCCGCTCTACGTCCGGTCGGGGATGCGCGCGCTGTGGCCGGACCTGTACCTCGAGGGCCGGCCCGGCCGCCTCCCCGACCCGGAGCTCGAGGTGCGCCTCGTGAGGGCGGACGAGGCCGCAGCCGCGGAGATGGACGTGTCGGGCCACGACCGGGCCCTCGACCACGAGTACTGGGGGACCCGGCGCGGTGCCACCCCCTTCATCGTGCTCGACGGCGTCACGGTCCTCGGCGCGGGCACGGCGGTCCATCGTCGCGGTCGCCCCGGGCGCTGGCTCCCGCACCTCGCGATCGCACCGGGCGCGGACGCGTCGGCCGTCGCGCTCGCCGCGCTGCTCGCGACCGCCCCCGGCGGCGCCATCGGCCCGCCGCCCGAGCCTCGCCGGCCCGCCGGGCCCGATTCCGCCCAGCCGCCCACCTCGGTCTGCGTCCCGGGACCGCATCCGGTCCTGCCCGCGCTGCTGCGGTTCGGCTTCCGCATCGTGGACCGCGACCTGTTCATGGCCACGGACACCGACCTCGTGGATCCCGAGCGGATCCTGCCGGACCCGAGCCTGCTCTGACGGGACACCGCCGCGCCTCCCGGGCCGGCGGCCGAGCGCGGCGCGCCTCTCGGACCCGAGGCGCCTCCCGGACCCGAGGCGCCTCCCGGACCCGGGCGAGCCGCTTCGTGGGTCAGGCTTCGGAACCCAGCCGGTCGAGCCTGCCGAATGCCGCGAGCGCCTCGCGGCAGGCGGCCACCTCGCGAGCGACCCGCCGGACGATCCACGGGTCGACGCGCGACGCATCCTCGATCGCGACCGTGGGCCCGTACAGGCCGTCCGCGAGGACGATCCCGCCGGCGCTCCGGTAGTCGGCCATCCAGCTCGACTGGAGCGCGACGAGGACGTCCTCGACCACGCGGCGCTCGAACAGCCAGTCGACGTTCGCCGTGTTCAGCGCGTCCACGAGGTCGTCGATGCGGACCGCCCGGCCGCGCTCGATGCGCGCGACGAGCTGGAGGACCTTGAGCGCGGAGAACGGGTCGCCGGACTCGGCCACCACCGGGGGCCGGAGGTCGTCCTGCGGCAACCCCGCGGGCGCGGGGCGCAGCCTGAGGTCGCCCGGGGCGGCGGCGCTGTCTCGCACGACTCCTCCGATCCTGCGTCCGGGGTCGAACCCGCCCGGGCCCGGACCTGACCCGACACGGCCCGCGCCGACCGTGCGCACCGCAGGATAGCGAGGGCATCCGCCCGTCGTCCATCGTTCGCCGCGCCGGTCGCGACCCGGCTCGAACCGGATGCGGTTCAGGCGCACTTCAGAGAAACGGGCGACACTGCACGTGCCCGCCACGGCGATGCCCATCGCGCGATGCGGGTCCGAGGAGCGCACGTGGACCCGAACCAGCGACCCGATGCCGCGCCCGCCTGGGGCGCGCCGAATCCCGATCCCGCGGACCCGTCGCCGTCGACCGAGCCGGTCTCGGCGTCGACCGAGCCGGTCTCGCCGTCGGGCGGCGACCCAGGGGCGCCGTGGGGCATGGCCATCCCGCAGGCTCAGCCGCAGCCGCGTCGGCGCGGCGTGGCGGGGTACCTCGTGGTCGCGATCGTCACGGCCGTCGTCGTCGCCTCCCTCACGTTCTCCAGCGGTCTCGTCCTCGGTGGGCTCATGGTCGGCACCGCCTCGGGCTCGCCGCTCCCCGGCGGGACGGGGCCGGCCGCGTCGTCGGTCACGAAGCCGGGCGATCCGGCGGGCTTCGGGCTCTTCGGCGAAGCGTGGAACATCCTCAAGCAGAACTACGTGGACCCATCGAGCCTGACGAGCAAGGACCTCACGTACGGTGCCATCCGCGGCCTCACCCAGGCGATCGGCGACACCGACCACACGCGCTTCCTCACGCCCACCGAGCTCGCGCAGCAGAAGGCCGACCTCTCGGGCACGTTCGCCGGCGTGGGCGCCACCCTCAGCCAGGTGGGCACGGACCTCGTCGTACAGTCGGTCATCCCCGGCGCTCCCGCCGATCGAGCGGGCGTCCGCGCGGGGGACAGGATCCTCGCCGTCGACGGCAAGGACACCACCGGCAAGACCGTGAGCGAGGTCGTCACCGAGGTGCGCGGCAAGGCGGGCACGTCGGTGACCCTCACGCTCGTCCGGAAGTCCGGCGGCGACGCGTTCGACGTGACGATCACGCGCCAGACCATCACCCTCCCGGCGGTCTCGTGGGCGATGTACCCGGGCACGACCACCGCGGTCGTCCGGCTCGAGCAGTTCTCGGCGAACTCGGGCAAGCAGATGACCGACGCGCTCACGGCGGCCAGGGCAGCGGGCGCCACGCGGTACGTCCTGGACCTTCGGAGCGATCCGGGCGGCTACGTGGGCGAGGCCGTGACCGTCGCGAGCCAGTTCGTGGGTTCCGGGAACGTCTACATGCAGCAGGACGCGAAGGGCAACCGGACCGCGGTCCCTGCGGCGCCCGGCGGCGTCGCGACGACAGCCCCGCTCGTCGTGCTCGTGGACAACGGGACGGCGAGCTCGGCGGAGATCGTCTCCGGCGCGATCCAGGACGCCGCCCGTGGGAAGATCGTCGGTGAGACGACGTTCGGCACGGGGACGGTCCTCAGCCAGTTCGACCTCTCCGACGGCTCGGCGCTCCTCGTGGGCACGACCGAGTGGCTCACGCGGGACGGGCACCAGATCTGGAAGAAGGGGATCGTGCCGGACGCGGTCGTCGCGATCCCGAGTGCCGGCAGGATCGTCGTGCCGAGCGAGTTCGCCAAGCTCGGCGCCAGCGGCATCACCGCCGCGAAGGACGCGCAGCTCCAGAAGGCGATCCAGCTGGTCGGCGCGCAGTAGCGCCCGAGTACCGGCGAGGTCGGCGACGACCTCGCCGCCACGCCATCCCGCGGGGCCTCAGGCGGGCCCGGTCCGTCACCGGCCGCGGCGACTCCGCCGCGTCGTGACGCCGCGGCCCGTGGACGCGGCCAGGCGGCCGGCGAGCGTCCGGACCGCGGGAGCCGCCCGGGTCAGCGCCCGGCCGCGCGTGAGCAGCCCGTCACCGTAGACGGCGCGGAGCACGGCGCGCAGGCCGTCCTGCATGTCGCGGTCGTACGGGTGCCACCATGCCGGGTCGTAGATCCCCCGATCCACGCCGATCGTCTTCACCCGGACGCACTCCCAGAGGCCGTACCGGGATCGCGTGACGCCGAACCCGGACGCCTTCCGCCCGGACCAGCCGACCTGCCCGATCCCGGCGCCGATCATGTGGTCGTTCACGAGCACCGTGCCGACGTCGAGCCGCTCGGCCAGCGACTCCGCGCGGGCGATGTCGCGCGACCACACGGACGCCGACAGGCCGAACGGCGAATCGTTCGCGAGTCGCACCGCCTCGTCCTCGGTCGTGAACCGCGCCACGACGAGGACCGGCCCGAAGAGCTCCTCGTGCCACAGCCGCGCGTCCGGCGGCACGTCCGCGAGGACCGTCGCCGGAAGGTGGCCCACCGCCTCGGGTGTGGCGCCGGCGGCATGGATCCTGTCCGGGCCGCCGGCGAGGAGAGCGGCGCCCCGGTCGAGAGCGTCGCAAACCAGCTCGGAGACCGCGTCCCGCGTGGTCGCGTGCGCCATGGCGCCCATCTGGCTGGCCGGGTCCAGCGGGTCGCCCGGCACGATCCGCCGCGCGCGGTCCACGAGCAGCGCCACGAACCGGTCCGCGATGCGCGCGTCCACGTAGATCCGCCGCGCCGCGCCGCAGGTCTGCCCGGAGTGCCCGAATCCCGCCCACGCGGCGCCGGACGCGGCTCGGACGAGGTCGGCGTCCCAGAGGACGAGCATCGCGTCCTTGCCACCGAGCTCGAGGACGACCGGTCGCGGGTTTCCCGGCGCATTCGCCGCGAGCTCCATGACGTGGCGGCCCACCGCCTCGGAGCCGGTGAAGAAGATCTTCTCGACGCCCGGTGCGGTCACGAGGGCCTCGCCGACCTCCGGCCCGCCGTGGAGCACCGTGAGGACGCCGTCCGGCAGTCCCGCGTCCGCGAGAAGCCGGCGCATCGCCTCCGCGACGAGCGGCGTGTTCGAGCTCGGCTTCCACGCGACCGCGTTGCCCGCGACGAGGTTGAAGAGGATCGAGCCGGATGACACGGCCATCGGGTAGTTCCACGGGCTGATCACGCCCACGACGCCGTACGGCTCCAGGCGGTGCCCGTGGCGTCGTCCGGCGAGGATCAGCTGCGGCGTGCCCGCGTCGCGAGGGCGAAGATGCCGAGCCGCGCTCCCCTCGAGCCACCGGCACGTGTCCGCCATGGGGGCGACCTCCATCGAGAGGGCCTCCACGACGGTCTTCCCGGTCTCGGCCGCGAGCAGGTCGGCGATCTCCTCGATCCGTTCGAGGAGCAGCGTGCGGACGCGGGCGATCACCGTCAGCCGACCGCGCACGCCGAGCGCGGCCCACGACGGCTGGACGGCGGCGGCGCGACGCACGAGCGCGGCGACCTCCCCCGGGTCGGCGGCGGTCACGCGGCCCAGCACGGCACCGTTCGACTTGTCGCGGCTCACGACCTCTCTGGGCATGCCGGCTAGGGTAGCCGAAGCACGTCCGCTATCCTGCGCAGTAGGGCTGGGTGCGCCGGGCACCCGGCGCATGGCCCGCGACCTGGGGGATCCGCCGATGACCACGAAAGCCGACTTCTCCGCGGACGAGTGGGACGCGCTGCGACGCGGGCTCGTCGCCGGCGAGGAGGCCGTCCGCGCCGCCGCACCCTCGGGCTGGTTCAACCGGTTCAAGGAGAGCCGGGCGCTGAAGCGCGAATGGAAGAGCATCGTCGAGCGGTACGGGCACACGCTGCTCGCCCAGGACCTCATCGGCGCTGAGGGCGAGGCGCCGATCGAGAGCGTGAAGCTCGAGCAGGAAGAGGTCGGGCCCTTCATCGACAAGTCCATCGCGGCGTGCAAGGCCGCCGCCGCGATCATGGCGAAGGCCGACCCGCGCGACGCGGAGCTCTACGCGGACGTCGCGATCGAGCTCGCGGAGACGGCGGCGGTCGCCGCCCAGGAGCGCGGACAGGGCATGCTCGTCTCGCCCGCCGAAGCGGTGGTGCTCCGGCGCGTGGCGCACGCCTTCGGGCGGAGCGAGTACGAGCCGCCGAAGGACCAGGATCCGCGCGGCTCCGCCAACTTCGCGCAGGATGCGTCGCGCCGCGGGCAGTACGAGTAGGAGCCCGACGCACGTCCGGAGCGCGGGTGTCGCCGGCATGGCTCCGTCGCGCTCCGGCGAGGTGCGGTGCGGCCGCGTGCGAGGGACTGGGACACTCCGATGACGACGCAGGCTGACTACACGCCCGACGACTGGGAGACCCTGCGGCTGGCGCCCGCGATGGCGGCCGAGGCGATCCGGCTCGCGGGCCCGAGCGGGCCCGGGGGCCGCTTCCTCGAAGGGCGCGCGGACCGGCGAGCGACGCGGGCGGCGCTCGCACGTCTCGGGACGGTGGCGCTCATCGCGGACCTGGATCGCGCCGGACTGGATCCGGCCTCGTCGCCGGACGACGACGACGACGCGGCCGGCATCGAGGCGTACATCGCGGGAGCGATCGCCGAGGCGACCAACGCTCACGGGATCCTGGCCGCGGCGGCGGCACCCGACGAGGTCGAGGCGTACGCGTCACTCGTCATGGACATCGCGGAGGCGGTGGCGCGCGCGGCGGGCGAGCCCGGCTCGGACGCGAACGTCAGCGCGGGCGAGCGGACGCTTCTCGTGCAGCTCGCGGCCGCGCTGGGGATGGACGGCTACGAGCCGCCGCGCAGGATGGACTCGCCGTTCGGCGACTACCGCGACGTCGGCAAGGCCGAGCGCGAGCTGTACGGGGACGATCCGGTCGGGTAGCGACGAGGGACGCGGCGCCCGGCGCGAGCTGCACGGCGAGGTCCCCCCGAGGTAGCGAGGGCCGTGGCCCTGGGCGCCCGCACGCGACCGGTGCCGTCCGACCACCCATCCCGGCCTTTGCAGGCGGGCTGAGGAGCATGGCCGGCCGCTGCCGGCGGGTGCCGTTGCTGCCACCGATCGCCCGGGACGGTGCTATCCACCAGGGCGTCACCACCGTCCACGTGCGTCGGCCGGATCGGGCCGCTGGACGGGTCTCCCGGGCCCGCGTCAACGCCCCGGACGATACCTGACGCTCAAGCCTCGCCTCGTCGGCGGCCGGCGGCCTGCCCGCGCCGGACACCATCGCCCCGGGCGATACGTGCGCCTCGGGGGGCTGCCCGCGCCGGACACCATCGCCCCGGGCGATATGTGCGCCTCGGCGCCCTGCGCGACGCGATCCGCTACAGCAGCTCGCCGTGCGATGAGCCGGTCGGCATGCCCTCGGGCGGCCGCGGCTCCTCGCCGGGCCCGTACTCGCGCGCCGGCTCCGCGGCCGGCGTGCCGGCCTCCAGCGCGCGAAGCGGCTCGCCGGCCTTTCCCTCGATCGCGCCCACGCCGTACGGCACCCACTTCGACGGGTCCTGGAGGCGGTGCGCCTCCTCGTTCCCGCGCGCGTGGGTCTCGAGGAAGCCCGCCGGCTCGATCCACATCCGCTTCCCGTCGAGCAGCGCCGTGATTCCTTCCTGCCCCGCCTCCGGGCGCGGACTCCGGCAGTACCGGCAGCTCGCCGAGTCATGCGGCGTGTAGGTCGTGGGCTCCTCGTAGGTCGTGATGTAGCCCTCGTAGTTGCGCAGGATCACCTTGTGGTCCGAGTAGCTGATGAGGTAGTTGGGCATGACCGGGATCTTCCCGCCGCCGCCGGGCGCATCCACGATATACATGGGGACCGCGTACCCGGACGTGTGGCCGCGCAGGCCCTCCATGATCTCGATCCCCTTGCCGACCGGCGTCCGGAAGTGCCCGGCGCCCTCCACGAGGTCGCACTGGTAGATGTAGTACGGCCGGATCCGGTTCTCGACCAGGCGCTGGACGAGGTCGCGCTGGATGTGGACGCAGTCGTTCACGCCCGCGAGCAGCACCGTCTGGTTGCCGACGGGGATGCCGGCGCGCGTGAGCTTGTCGACCGCCCGAGCCACTTCGGGCGTGATCTCGTTCGGGTGGTTGAAGTGGAGGTTCATCCACACCGGGTGGTACTTCTGCAGCATCTCGCAGAGCTCGTCGTCCACGCGCTGGGGCATGAAGACGGGAACGCGGCTGCCGATGCGGACGATCTCGACGTGCGGGATCTCGCGGAGCCCGCGCATGACGGTCTCGAGCAGCTTGGGTGCCAGGGTCAGGCCGTCGCCGCCGGAGATGAGCACGTCGCGGATCTGCGGGGTCCGTCGGATGTAGTCGAGCTGAGCCTCGTGCTCCTTCCGGTTGAAGTTCTGCGACGCGTCGCCGACGATCCGGCTCCGCGTGCAGTACCGGCAGTAGCTCGCGCACTGCGTGGTGACGAGCATGAGGACGCGGTCCGGGTACCGATGGACCAGGCCCGGGACCGGGCTGTGGCGGTCCTCGGCGAGCGAGTCCTCCATCATCCCGGTGAAGGCGCGCAGCTCCTCGCCCTTGGGGATGACCTGGAGGCGGATCGGGTCGTCGGGATCGTCCGGGTCGATGAGGCTCGCGAAGTATGGCGTGACGTCCACGCGGAACTTGTCCGGCGCGGAGAGCCCCTCGCGCTCGTCGTCCGTCAGGTTGAGGACGCGCTCGAGCTCCTCGAGCGAGTTGACGCGATTCGACAGCTGCCAGCGCCAGTCATTCCACTTCTCGTCCGGCACGTCCGCCCAGATGGGTGCGCGGCGGCTCACGGCGAGCCTCCCGTCCGGCCCGAGGCGGCGCGCGGGATCGCGGAGGTTCACGAACGGCTCCACGTCGCGCTGCGCGTCGAGGTGCGCGACGGCTGTCCTGATCTCGCTGGCGTCCACGCCGTTCCTCCTCGATCCGCCGCGCCATGCCGGCGGGCGTCGCGTGCACGGGCCGCTCGGTGCTCGAGAGGCGATCCGCGATCGTGAACCGCCGGCCGGCCTTGCATAAGACGTATGCAGGGTGAATAGAGTCCGGATGATAGCGCGCCGGGGTCGCGGGGTCCACAGGGACGCGCGTCTGGGGCGGGCGGACGCGAAGGCCGAGTCCCCCCGTCGCCGACGCGCCCCCCGTCGCCGAGTCTCCCCCCGCCGCCGACCCGCCCCCCCGTCGCCGACGCGCCCCACGACGCGGAATCGTCCCCGGATATCACCCGGGGGACTGCGAAGTGGGCCCCAACCCGGAATCGTCCCCGGATATCACCCGGGGGACTGCGAAGTGCGTCCCGATCACCGGATATCACGCCGGGGCCGACTCCGGCGACTGGTCGGCCCGACGCCAAGCACGACCGCCGACGATCCGCGCGGTGAGGGGTCTTCCAGGAGTCTCCGGGGTGGTATCCGGTGCGAGACGGGCCGCCCCGGGACACGCCCGGCGGGAAGCCGCCCGTCGCCGGGGTGATGCTCGGCGGGAAGACGCCGACACGGGACGCGCCCGGAGCCAGCGCCGCGCGACGGCGGGCGCTCGAAGCCGGCCACAGGCGAGGCACTTTGCCCCGTCGCTGCTACCCTCCGCCCGTGACGCTGCCCGTCCTCACCACCGCCCGACTCACGATCCGTCCGCTGAGGCTCGACGACCTCGACGCGTTCGCCGCGATCTTCGCGGATGCCGAGACGATGGCGGCCTCTCGCCGCACGTACTCGCGCGAGGAGTCGCGGGGCTGGATCGAGCGCTCGCTCATGCGGTACGAGCGCGACGGGTTCGCCCTCTTCGCCGTCGTCCGGACCGTGGACGGCCGCTACGTGGGCGACTGCGGCCCGTCGGTCCAGGCCGTCGACGGCGTGGACGAGGTCGAGATCGGCTGGCACATCCGCCGCGACCTGTGGGGCCGGGGCTACGCGACCGAGGCGGCGCTCGCGCTGCGCGACTGGGCCTTCGACGACCGCGGGCTCGGCCCTCTCACCGCCTTCGTCGAGCCGTCGAACGTCCCCTCCTGCAGGGTCGCCGAGAAGATCGGGACGCGCGTCGAGCGCGATGCGGTCGTCTTCGGGTTCCTCCACCACGTCTACGCGATGGCGCCCGGCGACCGGGTCATGGATCGAGGGTGACGATCCCCGCTGACGCCGGGATGACCGAGGACGCGCTGATCGCGCGCGAGGCAGCGCGCCGCGCCGACGCGGTCCGCGTGATCGAGGCCCTCGACTTGCTCGCGACCCTGGGCACGGTCGGTCGCCCCACTCTCACCGGGAGTTGCGCGCTCGGCGTCATGGTCCGGCGGGACATCGACGTGACGAGCCTGTGTCCCGCGCTGGACGTGGAGGAGATCTTCGCCATCGGCGGAGCGCTCGCCGCGCATCCGCGGGTGGACCGACTGACGTTCCGCAACGACACCGGTCGCTGGAACGCGGATCCTGCGTATCCGGACGGGCTGTACTGGGGCGTCCGGTATCGCGCGGCCGCGGGCGACGAGTGGAACCTGGACCTCTGGTTCCTCCGGGACGGCACGACGCAGTTCGACCTGGAGCATCTGGACACGATCCGTCCCCGGCTCGATCAGGAGACGCGTGCCGCGATCCTGCGCATCAAGGAGTCACTGGCCGGGTCGCCCACGTATGGCCGCGAGATCCACGGGTACGACGTCTACGCGGCGGTGCTCGACCACGGCGTGCGGACGCCCGAGGGATTCGCCGACCGGATGGGCGATCGATCGCGAGGGTGATGACGCGGCGGGCGCGTCGCCGTCCGACGGGCATCCGCCGAAAGGGGCCGGTGACCACGGGCTTTCTCGACGCGTCAGTCGCGGCTCTCGCGGTGGGGCGCCGGCGTCCTCAAGCGCTACCGGCTACTCGCCGACGACGGACCAGATGAGCCCCATCGTGATGAAGAACCCGCTGAAGAGCGCGATGAGCGCGATGCCGCCGTACGGGGAGTTCGCGCCGGTGTGCGGGACCGCCTGCAGGAGGAGCCCGAATCCGACCGCCCAGGCGACGAACAGCAGCGCGAACAGCACCTTGGTGTTGGGGCTGGTGATCGCCTTCACCCAGCGGATGTCCCGGCGCTCGGGCGACTTGGCGGCCGCGAAGGCGATGCCGAGGATGACCGTCACCATCGCGACGGCACACCAGAACTCGACGGGATGCTGGAACGGCAGTGTGAAGAGTGTCACCGCGTCGCCTCCGCGCGAAGGGGCCGGGGCCTTCGGGCGCGTATCGTAGCAGAGCGCGAAGGCGGCCCGACACGGGCTGGCGCGAGGGACGCCGGCTGGCCCGGAGCGCTCGCACGCGGGCAGGACACGGACGGAGGAGCGCGGTGAAGGCCGTCGAGATCGAGTGGCGCGCGGGCGCGGACAGGTTCGTCGACCGCGGCGCCGACCTGGACGAGACCCTTGTGGCGCACGCGGTGCAGCTCTCCGGGTCCTCGTACTGCTCCGTGATCTCCACGATCCGCGGCCCCGCGGACGTGGCGGTCACGTGCGCGGTGATGTCGTCGTAGGCCGGGCTGCGTCGCGGGACGCCGTCCCGGGCGGCGACACGTTGCGCGGCGGGGCGGGGTGGCGTCGGGATCCGCTCGACGACGGGATCGCTCGCTTCCCGCAGGCATCCGGCCGGCCGGCCGGCACCGAAGGTAGGTCGTGACCCTCTTCGAACGGCTCGGGATCTTCGCCGCCCGCCGGCGCTGGTGGATCGTCGCGGCGTGGAGCGTCGTCCTGCTCGTCGCGATCCCGCTGGCGCCGCGGGCCTCGAGCGTGCTGCGGGCCGGCGGCTTCTCGCTCGCGGACCTGCCGTCCGCCCAGGCGCGCGCGCAGCTCGTGGATGCGCTCGGGCTCCCGCCGTCCGCGCTCGTCATCGTCTACGACTCCCCCACCATGCAGGCGGGCACGCTCGCGTTCGAGACCGCGGCCTACCTCGCGTCGCAGCAGGTCGCGGCCGCTCCGCACGTGGTGAGCGTCACCTCGCACCTGTTCGCCCCGCGCCAGGTCTCCGGCGACGGCCACACCGCATACGACGTCGTGCTCCTCGACCTGCAGCCGGACGACTCGCCGGATGCCCTGCCCGGGATCGAGGCCGCGCTCGTCCCGCAAGCGGGCATGGCCGTCTCGCTCGCCGGCGGGCCGGCGTTCTACGGGGACATCCAGAAGGTGTCCGAGGCGGACCTCCGGCGGAGCGAGCTCGTCAGCCTGCCGCTCGCCGCCCTTGCGCTCCTGCTCGTGTTCGGCTCGGTCGTCGCGGCCGGCGTGCCGCTCGTCGTGGGTGGGGCCGCCGTCATCGTGAGTCTCGCGATCGTCTTCCTCCTCGCGAGCGTGCTGCCGATGAGTGTCTTCGTGCTGAACCTCGCGACGCTCCTGGGCCTGGGGCTCGGCGTGGACTACTCGCTGCTCATGACGAGCCGGTTCCGCGAGGAGCTCGCCCGGCGCACCCCGCCCGGCGCGCAGCCATCGCAGCAGGACGTGGAGTCCGCGATCCGCATCACGGTGGCCACGGCCGGGCGGGCCGTGTTCTTCTCCGGCCTCACGGTCCTCCTCGGACTGCTCGGCCTCGTCCTCTTCGAGTTCATGGTCCTGCGGTCGGTCGGGATCGCGGGCGCGCTCGTCGTGGGGATCGCCGTCCTCTCCGCGCTCACGCTCCTCCCGGCGATCCTCGCGATCCTCGGCCCCCGCCTCGACTCACTGCGCGTACGGCGCGTCCACGCGACGGCCTCGGGCGACGGCGCATGGGCCCGCCTCGCTCGTCGCGTCATGGCCCACCCGGTCCTCGTGCTCGTGCCCACGCTCGGGCTGCTCCTGGCCCTCGGCGCGCCGTTCCTCCACGTCCGTTTCAACGCGCCCGACGCGAGCATCCTGCCGCCGACCGTGCCCTCGCGCGTCGCCTTCGACAGGCTCCAGCAGCAGTTCGGGGAGGGCGACTTCTCGCCCATCTCGCTGTCGGTCCGCACGACCGGGCAGGTGACGGACGACGCGAACGTGGCGCTGCTCTATGCGTGGACGCGCCGTCTCGCCGCCGACCACCGGATCTCGCAGGTCGTGAGCATCGTGGACCTGGACCCCCGGATCACCGTGGCGCAGTACCGCCTCCTCTACGGCAGCGCGGCCGGCCCACCCGACCGCTTCGTCCAGGCCGCCCTCGACGCGTCGACGAAGGGCGACCTGACCGCAATCACCCTGTACACGCCGTACGGCCCCAACCGCGATGAGGCGAAGGCGCTCGTGGCCGATCTGCGAGACCCGAACGGGCCGCTCGCGCCGCCGGCCGGCATCACGGTCGGCGTCTCGGGCGGCGCCGCGGACGTCGGCGACGTCGTCGCGCGCGTCGGGGCGGACTTCCCCCGCTCCGCGCTGTTCATCATCGTCACGACGTACCTCGTGCTCTTCGTCCTCCTTCGCTCGGTCGTCCTCCCCGCGAAGGCGATCCTCATGAACACGCTGTCGATCCTCGCGGCATTCGGGGCGCTCGTCTGGGTCTTCCAGGACGGCAACCTCTCGCGGATCCTCGGATTCATGCCGCTCGGGTACGTGGAGACGACGCTTCCGGTCATCCTCTTCTGCGTGCTCTTCGGCCTGTCGATGGACTACGAGGTGTTCCTCCTCACCCGGATGAAGGAGGTCTACGACCGCACCGGCGACAACCGCGAGGCCGTCGCCGCCGGCCTGGAACGGAGCGGACGGATCGTGACGAGCGCGGCGATCATCGTCGTCGTGGTGGCCGGGAGCTTCGTCACGGCCGACATCGTCCTCATCAAGGCGCTCGGCCTGGGCACGGCCCTCGCCGTCGCCATCGACGCCACGATCGTCAGGGCCCTGCTCGTGCCCGCGACGATGCGCCTGCTCGGGAAGTGGAACTGGTGGATGCCCGCCGCGCTCGAGCGGATCGTCGGCAACCGGCTCCCGCGGTCCGAGGCCGACGTGGAGGCCCTCATCCGATGACGGCGCGCCGATCCGACCTCCGGCGGCCGCCTGCCGGCCCCCGGCGCCTGCCTGCCGTCCCCTGGCGGCTGCGCGCGATCCCGGCCCTGGGCGTCCTCGTCGCTCTGCTCGCCGCGTGCACCGGCGGTCCCATCCTCGCGAATCCCACGGCGCCACGACCCCAGCCGACCGCTGCCGCCTCGGCGAACCCGACCGCGTCTCCCGACCCACAGCCCGTGTCGTTCCCGCGCGACGACGGCCCCCACGCGCGCCTGACGGAGTGGTGGTACTACACCGGTCATCTCCGCGCGCCGGACGGGCACCGGTTCGGCTTCGAGGACGTGATCTTCCGCGCCGAGCGGGGCGACCTCCCCGTCAGCTGGGCGAGTCACGTCGCGATCACGGACGAGACGGCCGGCACGTTCGCGTACGCGCAGCGCGCGGAGATCGGGCCGCAGGTGGACCGGAGCCCGCGCGGACCGGACGGCGTTCCCACGGGGTTCGACCTCTCGATCGCCGGCATCGACCCGCGTGCGCCGCAGACATTCGCGAACCCGCCCTGGACGATGAGCGGTGCCGATGGCCACGATCGCATCGCGGCCAGGCTGTCGCCGGCCGAAGCGACCACCGCCGGGTCGCCGGGCGGCATGGCGCTCCAGCTCGCGCTCACGTCCACGAAGTCGCCGCTCCTCCACGACGGCGAGGGGTACGTGGACTACGGCCCCGCTGGCGGCTCCTACTACTACTCGCGGACGCGGATGGACGCTGCGGGCTCGATCATGCTCCACGGCGTCACGTACCAGGTGGAGGGGACGGCGTGGTTCGACCACCAGTGGGGCGACTTCGTCTCCCTCGGCGGCGGCGGCGGCTGGGACTGGTTCGCCGTCGAGCTCGCGGACGGGACCGATATCGTGCTGAACAGGGTCCGCGCCCTTGACGGCTCCTATCCGGTCGAATACGGCGAGATCGTGGGCCCCGACGGGCGGACGCGACACCTCGACTCCTCGGCCTTCTCCGTCGACGCGACCGGATCGTGGACGAGTCCGGAGACGGGCGCCACGTGGCCGGCCGGATGGCGGATCGCCATCCCGGGCGAGGGCCTCGAGATCGGGCTGCAGCCCACGATCGCCGACCAGGAGCTCGACACGCGCCGGACGACCGGGGTCATCTACTGGGAGGGTTCGCAGCGGGTCACCGCGACGCGCCGGGGGCAGCCGGTGGCCGGCGAGGCGTACGTGGAGCTGACCGGCTACGCGACGGGATCGGTCCGTCCGAGCGCGTCGCCCGCCGGGTCCGCCGCGCCGTAGGCCGCCGCGCCCGCGGACCGAGCCGACCGAGCCCGGAGCGCCGCGCGTCAGCTCCGCGCCCTGACCGCCGACGCGAGGAGCCCGCCGGAGGCGACGACGACCCCGCCCACGATGATGCCGCCGACCACGGAGGGCGCGGCCAGGTCCACGGCGACGCCGACCGCGAGACAGGCGGCCCCGAGCTGCCAGAGCACCAGGCGCGCGAGCCAGCCGCGTCCGAGGATGCGCCGCTGTGCCGCGTGGAGCACCGGGTCGCCCGGTCCGATCGTGGGGACGAGGTGCGTCCACGCGCCCACGAGCGTCTGCGCGATCCACCCGACGCCGAGCGCGACGAGCAACGCGGAAGACCAGGCGTCCGGCGAGGCGCCCCGCGCGAGGACGAGGACCGCGGCGCAGCCCACGCCACCCGTTCCCCACGCGACCCCCGCGCCGAGGTGGCCGATCGCCGTCCGATGCCAGGCCGGGTCGATGGTCCATCGGCCGCGTGCCCGCCACCGGAGGATCGCGAACGCGGCGAGCGACGCGGCGCCCACGAGCGTCGCCGCCGCGCCGGCCCGCGCGAGCGTATCCGAGTCGATTGCGAGGCCGACGGCGACGAGCGGCGGGCCCACCGCCCAGCCCACCCCCATCACGAGCCCGCTCCGGCCGGCACGGATGCGGGCCCCGAGGACGGTCGGCCACAGGTGGACGAGCGTGGTGGCAACGGTCAGGCCCACGAACCCGAGCACGTTGAGCCAGGCATGCGCGGGCCGGAGGAGGTCCCATCGCGCGAGCACCGGCGGCCACCCCGCAGCGTAGAGAGTGCCGAGGAGCGCACCGGCCGCGACATCGGCGAGGGCGGCCGCCGCGGCCAGGCCGAGGGCAAGGCGGCGTGGAGCAGCAGACCGCGCCAGCGGCGCGAGCGCCGCGTACGCGACCACGCCGATCCCCGCCAGGTACGTCGCCCCGCCCGCGGCGGCGAGGCTCATCGGCCCCCACGCGACGCCCACGGCGACGGCAGCGATCCCGATGAGCGGGAGCGTCACGCCGATCGTCCGGATGGCGGGGCGGACCGGCGGCGCGACCCCGAGCGTGGCGGTGAAGAACGGGAGGACGGCGCTGATCGCCACGGAAGCCGCTCCCGCGATCCCGAGGTGGAGCGGGAGCCAGATGCCGTGGCGAAGGTCGGGCGGGAGCAGGCTTGCGAGGACCCCGGCGACCAGGAGCGCGCCCGCGGCGACGATCCCTCCGGCCGCGATCGCGCGATCGGCTCGCCTGTCGACGATCGGCGACGGAGGCCCGCCCGTCGTGCCTCGCCCTGCGATCCCCGGCGCCACGGTCATCGGGGAGCGTGCGTCGCGGGCCGGTCTACGACGGCCGCGTCGGCGATGACCGCGCGTACGCGGCGACCGCGCCGAGGAACCCGAGGACGACCGTCGTGTCGAACGCCACGCACCACGTGCAGATCGCGCCGATGACGGCGACCTGGAGGTAGATGAGGTAGGCGGCGACGATGACCCCCGTGAGCCCGAGCACGTACGCGCCGAGCAGCGCGCGCCGGTCGCCGGTGCGGAACCAGCCGACGACGAGCGCGAGCATCGCCAGCTGGTAGCCGAGCCCGAACGCGGAGATGGGGATCCCGAAGAGAGTGCTGTAGCTGCTCGTCTGGACCGTCTCGCAGCCGGCGAGCGGTCCACACGTGGGAACGCCGCCCGCGAGCTTCACGACCGTGAGGTATGCGGCGATGACCGCGCCGATCGCCGCGATGGTCGCGAGCACCGCCGCGGTCCGGCCGCGACCATGGCCCGTCGTCTCCCCGGGCGTGCCCTGCGGCGGCTGGGCGGTCAGGTCGGTCTCCGGCCCATCCGCTCGACCGCTCACGCGAAGGTTACGGAGCCGCGGACGGGGCCGGCGAAGCCGCGGGGGACGCCGCCGGCGCGCTCGAGGCTCCGGCCGCCGCGATGGCCTTGTCGATCGCGGCGGACAGCTGGTCCGCGGTGGGCACGTACTGCGAGTCGATCGCCACGCCGTTGATCTGGATGGTCGGCGTCCCCTTGACCGGCACCTTCCCCGCCAGCGCCGTGTTGTCCTTCACCGTCGTGTGCTGGGTGCTGCCGTCGTAGCAGGACGCGAACTTGGCCGTGTCGAGCCCGATCTTGGCCGCGATCCCGTCGAGGAGGTTCCGCGTGGCCCAGCCGCTGTTCTCCGTGCCCTGGTTCGCGAACAGGTAGTCGTGGTACGGCCAGTACTGGTTCTGCTGGCCCGCGCACTCGGCCGCCGCACCGGTGTTGAGCGAGTCCTGGTTGCCCGCCGCCTCGCCGATGAACCAGATCGCGTGATCCACGAAGCGCACCTGGCCGGTGGGAACGTACTTCTTCGTGATGTCGATGAGCGTGCCCTTCGCGAACGCATCACAGGCCGGGCACTGGAAGTCCGACCAGACGTCGACCGTGACGGGTGCGTTCTTCGGCCCGAGGGCGGGCCCGTCCGCCTGTGCGGTGGGCATGAACGCGAGCGGCGTCTGGACCGTGGTAGCGGAGCCCCCACCCTTGTTCGAGGAGACGACGACGAACCCGACGATCACCGCCGCGACGACGATCGCTCCCACCGTCATGAGGAAGATGGGGCTCTTCCAGAACGGCGTCGGGGGCGCGGTCGAGGCGCTTCGGAGTCGTGCGTCCTTCCGGGCCGACTCCCGGCGGTCACGGCGGGTGTTCCGCGAGCTCGGCTTGTTCGAGGGTGCGGTCATCTGCGGTCCGTCTCCATGAAGCGCGGCCACGAAGTGCGTCAGGTGCGGCCGCGACGCACAGGGTACCCGGGCGCGCCCGAACGCGCCGCGCGCGAGGCCGACCATCCGCCCCGGCGCCTGCCGGCAGGCATCCACGGTGAGCCGCGGGTGAGATCCACCTGAGACTGTGTATCATCTAGCACATGACGGACCCGCTGGCTCTCGTGAACGCGCTCGACGACGCCGGCTATCGCCTGACAGCCCCACGGCGCTCGGTCGCCGAGATCGTCGCGGGGCGCGCCGGCCACTTCACGGCGGCCGAGATCGCGGCCGAAGCCCGGGCTCGGGGCATCCACGTGGGCCGCGCCACGGTCTTCCGCACCCTCGACGCGCTCGAGCGTGTCGAGGCCGTCGAGCGGATCGACATCCCGGGCGGCGGGCACGCGTACGTCGCCTGCGAGCCGGCGCATCACCACCACGTGGTCTGCTCGCGATGCGGTCGATCGGTCGAGGTGGAGGACGGTCGACTCGCCGCCCTCGTCCGCTCGATCGGCCGGCGGACCGGCTATCGCATCGATGAGCATCGGCTGGAGCTGTACGGGCTCTGCACCGCGTGTCAGGCCGCACCCGAGGGCTCACGGTGATCCGGCGCGTCTCGCCGATCGCGAGCCTCGCCGTCGCGGCGGTGATCCTGCTGGCCGCGTGTTCGTCGACCGGCGGCACGCCAGCCCCGTCGGACGGGCGGATCCGCGTGCTCGCCACGACGACGGTCTTCGCGGACCTCGCCCGCAACGCCGGCGGCAGCGCGGTCGTGGTCGACAGCCTCGTCCCGAAGGGCGCGGACCCGCATACGTTCGCGCCGAGGCCGTCGGACCTGCGGAAGGTCGCCGACGCGGATGTCATCCTCATGAATGGACTCGGAGTCGATGACTGGCTCACGCCGCTGCTCGCCTCGGCGAAACGCGCGGACACCTCGGTCGTCGTGCTCGGCACCGACCTTCCGGGCGCCACCTACCTCGCGAGCGGCACCTCCGGAGGGCAGATCCCCACCGCGCCACCCCTCGCGCCCGGTGCCTCGACGAGCGGCGCGACGGCCAGTCCCGGCGGGGCAGCGCAGGCGAGCGGAGCGGTGAATCCCCACCTCTGGCTCAACGTCGCGTACGCGGAGGAGTACGTCCGGCGCATCAGCGCAGCCGTCAAGGCGGCGCGGCCATCGGATGCGCAGGCGGTCGACGCGTCGACCACCGCGTACGTCGCGCAGCTCCAGGCCCTCGACGCGTCGATCCGCTCGCGGATCGCGGCGATCCCCGTGGCGAACCGCCGGATCGTGTCGTTCCACGACGCGTTCCCCTACTACGCCGCAGCGTACGGCCTCGAGATCGTCGGGGTCGCCGTGGAGGCGCCCGGCCAGGACCCGAGCGCGTCGCAGGTCGCGACGCTCATCGATGCGATCCGCGCGAACGGTGTGAAGGCGGTCTTCTCCGAGGCGCAGTTCAACCCGAAGGTCATCGACCAGATCGCGCAGGAGGCCGGCGCGAAGGTCGTTGCGACGCTCTACAACGATTCGCTCGGCGACCCGCCCGCGGACACGTACGTCGGGATGATGCAGTGGGACACCGACCAGGTCGTCGGAGCTCTCCAGTGAACGGCCGACCGCCGGTCGCCGACCCGGGCGGACCGCCGCCGGACGAGGGCCTCCACGCTCCCGCCGCGGACCCGGGCGGGCCGCTCCCGCACGAGCACGATCACGGCGCGGCCCGCGCCCTGCCCGTGTTCGACGCCCGGCACGACCTGTCCGACGGCCACATGGAGCATCACTCCGCGATCCTGCTCCGGGGGGTCTCCGCCGGGTACGACGACCGCCGCGCCCTCGAGGACGTGTCGTTCGCGGTCCCGGCAGGGAGCCTCCTGGCGGTCTTCGGGCCGAACGGCGGCGGCAAGAGCACGCTCCTCAAGGTCATCGCCGGCCTGATCCATCCCTGGACCGGCACCGTCTCCGTCCTCGGCGGCGCACCCGGCACCACCGCGAAGCGCGTCGCGTACGTCCCGCAGGCCGAGCAGGTCGACTGGGATTTCCCCGTCACCTGCGGCGACGTCGTCGCGATGGGCCGATACGGGAAGATCGGGCCGTTCCGCGGCCTTCGGAAGATCGATCGGTTCGCCGTCGCAGCTGCGCTCCGCCTCGTCGGGATGGCCGAGCACGAGCGGACGCAGATCGGTCGTCTCTCCGGCGGGCAGCGGCGGCGCGTCTTCCTCGCCCGCGCCATCGCGGCGGAGCCGGACCTCTACCTGCTCGACGAGCCCGTCACGGGGGTGGACCCCACGACACAGGAGGACCTCATGGCGATCCTCGTGGGCGAGACGATGCGAGGCCGCACCGTGGTCGCGACGACCCACGACCTCGCCGCAGCGGCCGAGCACTTCGAGCGCGTCCTCGCGATCAACCGCTCCGTCATCGCCGACGGGCCGTCGAGCCTCGTCCTCGACGAGGACGTCCTCGCACGGACCTACGGCGGACACCTGCTCGTCCTGGAGGGCCGGACGGTGCTCCTCGACGACGCCCACCATCACGACGCGCCGCCGCAGGGCGAGCGTCACTTCCACGAAGGCGCCCCCGGGGGGCACCCGTGACCCGCCAGGCGACCCACCGGGCCGCCGGAGTTGCGCAGTGATCGACACGCTCCTCGCCCCGCTCGGCTACGAGTTCTTCGTCCGCGCGCTCATCGCCGCGGCGCTCGTCGGTCTCGTGTGCGCGGTGGTCGGGTCGTACATGGTCCTGCGGGGCCTCTCGTTCATGGGAGACGCGATCAGCCACGCCGCGTTCCCAGGCGTGGTGGCCGCGTACCTCGTCCACGGCCCCTTCTACGTCGGTGCTGCGATCGCCGCGGTCGCCACCGCGCTCGCGATCGGGTGGATCAGCCGCCACGCCCGGCTTCGATCGGACACGGTCATCGGCGTCCTCTTCGCCGGGATGTTCGGCCTCGGCGTCCTCATGTTCAGCGCGATCCCCACCTACGTCGGCGACCTCTTCGGCTTCCTCTTCGGCGACATCCTCGGCATCGGCGTCATGGACCTCGTCGCCCTCGCGGCCCTCGGCGGCGTGGTGCTCCTCATCGTCGCGGCGCTCTGGAAGGAGCTCCTCTACGCGACGTTCGATCCGCTCGGGGCGGGCGCCAGCGGCCTGCACGTCGTGGCGCTCGACTACCTCTTCCTGGCGCTCATCGCGATGACGATTGTCGTGAGCCTGCAGGCGGTCGGGATCATCCTCGTCGTGGCGATGCTCACGACGCCGGCGGCCACGGCACAGCTTCTCGCGGTGCGGTTCGGCCGGCTCATGGCCACCGCCGCGGCCATCGGCATCCTCACCGCGATCGGCGGGCTGTACCTCAGCTACTTCCTCGACGTGGCGAGCGGCGCGACGATCGTCGTCGTGCAGACGGTCGTCTTCCTCGCGGTGCTCGTGCTCCGACCGCGCACCGGGCTGCTCGGGCGCCTGCGGACGGCGCGCGCCGCCTGAACGGGGTCGCGCCCCGGCCGGCGCCCGCCGCTTGAACGGGGTCGCGCCCCGGCAGGCGCCCGCCGCTTGAACGGGGTCGCGCCCCGGCCGTCGC
>CAIYQJ010000303.1 GCA_903928275.1 uncultured Chloroflexota bacterium | reverse complement strand
CTGGGTCATCGTCCCCTCTCCGGTGTCGGCCGCCAAGGCTGCAGTATCGCCCACGGTCAATGCTCCGCGTTCCCCTCGAGCGGGGAGCTCGTCGCCCGCTCGATCCGGAGGTAGCGCCGCCGGTAGTAGAGGAGCGGCTGCGCCTCGTCCTCATCGCCCGACGTCGAGACCACCCGACCGACAAGGAAGTCGTGGTCGCCGAGCCGGACGACCTGCTCCAGGCGGCATTCGAGGTGCGCGATCGCGCGGTCGAGGATGGGCATGCCGAGCATCCCCTGCCGCCATGCGGCGCCGCAGAACGCATCGCGCCCGGGCTCCACCGGCGCGCCCGCGAAGCAGTCGGACAGTGCGGCGTCGTCCTCGCCGAGGATGTTCACGGCGTACGCGCCCGCGGCCTGGATGATCGCGTCCAGGCTCCGCGCCTGGTCGAGCGCCACGAGGACGAGGGGCGGATCGAGCGAGATCGACATGAATGCGTTCACGGTCACGCCGCGCGGGACGCCGTCCCGGAGGGACGTCACCACCGTGACGCCGGTGGCGAAGCTGCCGAGGACGCGGCGGAGCGCGACGGGATCCACCGGTCTCTCGCGGTCACCCGCGGGTGAGAGGGACGGCTCCCGGGCGCTGGTCGCGTCGGCGTCTTCGTCGTGCGGCATCGGGCGAGTGTAGCCGGACGTCCGGGCGGGTCACGCGGCCCGCCGCTCGTGCAGGAAGCTTGAGTCAGCGGGCGCCCTCGAGAATGCGGAAGGCGACCGACTGCATGACCCGAGAGACATCGTCCTTGAACGGCAGGCCGTCGAGGCGGACACCCTTGCGCCTCGGTGAAAGGATCTCGATTCCGATGACGGAACCGTCAGCCGCGTAGTCGATCCCACGGGAATCATCGAGGCGAACCTGGTGATCCCAGGAATCGTCGCTCACCGTCAGGTAGGCAGCGTCGACCGACTCGTCGTACTCCAGGAGCAGATCTCTCATGACTCCCGACCCTTGCGCCACACCGTCACGACGCGTCCGTCGTAGACATCGACGACGACCTCGATCCCCTGTTCAGCGAACCACCGCGTCCTGATCTCGCGCAGCTCGTCATCTTCGGATGGTCGGATGCTGTCGGGATCTTCGTAGGTCTGCTTGATCATCTCAAGGGGGATTCTCTCACGACGCGCTTCACGCAGGGCGTGGCGGCTCATGAGATCCAGACTGAAAGTGTCTGACATCCGTGACCCTCCCGGATCACCGCGGTTCCTGCAAGCCTATTGGCGTCTCGCAGCCGGAGTCAACCGGATGAGCATGCACTGGCACTTGGGCGGGGCATGCCAGATCGCGCGTCGTGTGGGACCTCCCAGGACCCAGACAGCTCGGCGAGACCATGGGAGGCGAGCTTACCCTCACTCGGGCGGTCGGGACCGCGTAGCGTCGAGGAGTGTCCGGGCGGCCTGCTCGTCGAGTTCGGTGATCTGGTCGAGACCCAGCCCGGCATCGCGCTCGAGCGCCCGGACGAGCCACAGGGGAAGCGAGGCGGGCGGCGGCTCGGGCGACCGGCTGGGTCGGGTCGCCGGATCCCTGGTTCGCAGGACGTCCCAGAACTCCGTCTCACTCACTCTGAGCGCGTCGGCGAGGATCGACGTGAAGCGACCGGGGCTGATCGTCCTGTCACCCGACCGCGACGCATGCGTCTGGAGGATCTCGCCGTTCGGCAGGACCTTCTCGAAGAAGTCACGCCCGGTCGCGCGATCCCGGGTCCAACGGTCGATCCTGAGGAACTCGAGGATCTCGTCCCAGGTGGGCGTCTTCACGCCGGAGCGGCAAGCTCGCGCACCGGCTCGGTCTCCCGGACCTCGCTGAGCATCCGGCGTTGCGCCTCGTCGCTCGAGAGCGCGAACCGCAGGAGCACGCCGGCATGAGTGGCGCGACCGGTCGCCATGAACCGGGCGGGCTCACGGAAGAAGCGGGCGGCGTAGGCGCGAAGCTCGAGGAGCAGGTCTTCGATCGCCTCGTCGAGGGTGTCCCCGAAGCCGAGCACGCCCATCTCGAGGACGCGCAGTGTCACCTCGTCTCCGTCGCGGACCACCAGTACCTCGAGGCGCTGGTCGTCAAGCATCGCCACGAGATCGTCGGGGCGCACGAGCAGCATCTGCTCCTTGCCGCGATGGCGTGACACGAGCTGCGGCTGGTGCCCGTGGAACACCTGGGTCATGACATCGGAGAGATGCGCCTTCGCAGGCGAGAAGTCGTTTGTACGCACGATGGGATCGCTCACGGCCGCATCGTAGGTCAGACCGGTCAGATAGGTCACGCAGTCGCCGTCCCGACGACCGAGATGCTGGTCGGGCGTCCGGCCGTCGGCCGCGGGACCCTCAGTCGAGGAGCTTCAGCACCTCGCCGGCGAGGTGGATCGCGTCGGGCGTCGGCAGCTGCGTGTTCGAGAAGGTGAACCCGCCGAAGCCCATCTCCATGTAGCCGCGAAGGATCTCGGCTGCGCGCGGCGGTGCGGCCGCCGCCATGCTCGCGCGCCGCTCGGGCGGCATCCGCTCGATCATCGCGGCGCCGACCTTCTCGTCGGCCACGATGACGACGGGCGCCGCCATCGTCCGCAGGATGGTGGCCGGGTCGCGCCCGATCTCCTCGCAGTAGCGGTCGAGCAGGTCGCGCTTCCGGGTGAGCGTCTCGACGCCGAGCGGGAACCAGTGCGAGATGTCGCCGTGCCGCGCCACGAGCCGCAGCGTCCTCTGCTCGCCGCCGCCTCCGATGAGGATCCGGGGCCCGCCGGGCTGCACCGGCGGCGGGACGTTGCGGGCCGCGTCGATCCGGTAGAAGCGTCCCTCGAAGCTGGGCCGGTCCTCGGTGAACATGCGCCGGCAGATCGTGAGCGCCTCGTCGAGGCGGTCCATGCGCTCGCCGACCG
>CAIYQJ010000302.1 GCA_903928275.1 uncultured Chloroflexota bacterium | reverse complement strand
GGGACCCTTGAGCGCCTTCCCCCCGACGATCGGCGAGACGGCGCCGACACGGACGCCGCGAGCGCGCGCGGCAGCGATCGCTTCCGCGACCCCGGGGACCGCGAGGATCGGCGCGATCGACACGATCGGGTTGGAGGGGCACACGACGATCGCGTCGGCCGAGCCGAATGCGTCGCGGACCTCTCCGGTGGTGGCGGCGCCCTGGGCGCCGTCGAACGTGACCGCGCGGACCTCCGGCTCCTGGCGGAGGCGGACGAAGTAGTCCTGGAAGTCGAGCCAGCCCGCATCGGTCAGCACGCGCGTCCGGACCGGCGTGTCGGTCATCGGGAGGATCCGCGTGGCGAGGCCGAGCGAGGCCTGCAGGTGCATGGCCGCCTCCGTGAGCCGGCCGCCGGCACGGAGGCGCGCGGTCCGGACGATGTGCGCGGCCATGTCCCGGTCACCGAGGCGGAACCACGACTCCTCGCCGTAGATGCCCAGCTGCTCCATGACGGCCCACGTCTCGCCGGCGATCCCCCACCCGAGCTCCCGGTCCGCGATCCCCGCGAGCGTGTACATCACGGTGTCGTGGTCCGGGCAGACGAGGAGCCCGTGTCTCTCCGTGTCGTCGCCGGTGTTGACGACGACGGTCAGCTCCCCGGGTCCGAGGACCTGGTGGAGCCCGTGGGCCAGCCGAGCGCCGCCGACACCCCCGGCGAGCGCGACGACCCTCACGCCGGCCCGGCCGCGGGGACGTCGGCATCGACCGGGTGCAGGACGTAGACGTTCGTCCAGGTCGCGCCCCGCGTGATCTTCACGGTCGCCTCCGTGAGCTCCGCGGCCGCGGCGTCGCGTTCCTCGCCGGCGAGGAGGGTGGCCTGGTATGTCCCGCGGCTGCCCTTGCCGTCCAGGGTGCACCGGGGGTTCGCGCGGAGGTTCGCCGACCACGCGCGGCCGTCCTCGCCCGCCGCGATGACGACCGAGCCGTCCGGTCGCCGGACGATCCCCACCGGGACCCTGCGTCGCTTGCCGGTCTTCGCCCCGGTCGTGCCGAGGATGGCGACGGCGCCCGATCGCGCCACCATCCGCCCGCCGAGAAGGTTGAACTCACGCTGGAACCAGTTCATCGAGATCGATCTCCTTCCGCCATGGGCGGACGTCCGCCAGGCGTCCGTCCGTCCGGCAGGCTCAGCGGTGCAGCTTCGGGAGCACGTCGCGGCCGAAGACGTCGATCCAGCGACGCTGGTCGCGGCCCACGTTGTGCAGGTAGACCTGGTCGAAACCGAGGTCGAGGAAGCGCTGGACATACGCGCGGTGGACGTCGGGGTCCTCGCTGATCATCAGGCGGCCCTCGAAGTCCTCGGGTCGGACGAGCTTCGCCATCGCGGCGAACTCGAACGGCGATCGGATGTCCTGCTTCGGGAACTTCATGCCCCCGTTCGGCCACTCGGTCATCGCGTCCCGGAGCGCCTCCTCGTACGTGGGCGCCCACGCGAGGTGGAGCTGGAGGATCCGCGGCATCGTCGCCGGGTCCTTCCCCGCGGACCGGGCGCCCTCCTCGAACTTCGCGAAGACGCCCTCGATCTTCTCCTCCGGGGCCCCGACGGTGATGATCCCGTCACAGAGCTCGCCCGTCTTGCGCGCGGTGTACGGGCCGGCCGTCGCGACGTAGATCGGCGGCGGGGTCTCGGGGAGCGTCCACAGCCGGGTCGTCTCGAGCTTGTACCAGCGGCCGTCGTGCTTGACGTCCCCGCCGGAGAACAGCTTCCGGATGATCTCGATCGACTCGAGCATCCGCGCGATCCGCTCCGGCGTCTCCGGCCAGTAGCCACCCACGACGTGCTCGTTGAGCGCCTCGCCCGAGCCGAGCCCCAGCCAGTGGCGCCCGGGGTACGTGGCCTGCAGCGTCGCTGCGGCCTGCGCGACCGTCGCCGGGTGCATCCGGTATCCAGCGCACGTGACCCCGGGCCCGAAGTCACCGCGCGTGCGCTCGCCGATCGCGGCCATGACCGTCCACACGAACGGCGCCTGCCCCTGGCCCGGCACCCATGGCGCGAAGTGGTCCGCGGCCATCACCCCGGAGAAGCCCGCCGCCTCCGCGGCGACGCAATAGTCCACGACCTCGCGCGGGCCGAACTGCTCGAGCATCGCCGCGTAGCCGATCTTCGCCTGGGTCATCGGGGTCGTTGCCCTCCGCTGGATCCGGCGACCTCGGCGTCGCGCATGCCCGATGGTACCGACCGCGGCACCGCGGTGTCCGCGGTGACGGCCGTGCGGCCTGCGGTCGCGACGTCAGAGATCCCGTCGGACGGCCCGCGGCCGGAGCCGGAAGCTCACCCGGTGCTGGCGACGGAAGCGATCGATGACCGCCTCCGCGGCGGCCGGGTCATCCGCGTGGTACCTGTAGGCCATGGCAGCGATGTCGGCCTGCGCCCGCTCCTGGTCGTCGTCGATCTCGACGATCCCGCTGAGCTGGACGTACCGGTAGCCGTCCTCGATCGTGACGTCCACGCGGGAGTCGCGGCGCAGGTTCGCGGGCCAGCGGCGACCGTCGGCGCTGTTCACCACGAGCGTGTCGCCATCAACGAGGTACCAGACGACCGCCTGGTATGGCGCGCCGTCGGGGCCGACGGTGGCCACGACGGCGAACCGCGGCGCGTCGAGGAAGGCGCGCTCCTCGCTCGACAGGCCGGCAGGCGTCTCCGTGTCCATCCCTCTCCTCTCGGCTCGCCGTCGCGCCCCGGGTCAGACCGCGACATGCGTCGCCAGCTCCGATGGTACCCACACCGGCCACCGGCCACCGGCCGTGGCCCCGCCGGGCGACGCCGCCTCGGCGTGACGGCGTGCATCGAGGCGGCGTGACTGCGCGGGCCCGCGATCCCGCATACACTCGCCCCTGTGGGGAGGGGTCGCCGCGGGGTATCCGCGGCGCCACGCGCGCGCCGCAGGCGCGTGACCACGGACGAGGAACATGAGTCGCCGTCGAATCGTCGAACCGCCCCGGGCCCGCGCCGCCGCGCCCCGCCCGGATGCCGTCACCCCGTCGGCCGCTCCGCCGCCCCGGCCGGGTACGCGACCCGTCCGGCCGACCGCGGGGTCCCCGCTCGCCGTGTACCGCGCGCTCCTCCCGCTGCGGTTCTTCTTCGGTGCGATGTTCCTGTACGCCGGCATCGACAAGCTCGTGGACCCCGCCTTCCTCCACGCGACCGGCTTCGGGTCCGTGGGCGCACAGCTCGACAAGTTCGCGGCCGCCTCGCCGATCGGGCCGCTCGTCTCGATCTTCGCCCAGCCGTTCCCCGTCGAGATCGGCTTCCTCATCGCCCTTGCGGAGATCGCGGTCGGCCTCGGTGCGCTCACCGGGATCCTGTATCGCTGGAGCGCCTGGCTCGGAGCCGCGCTGGCGGCGATGTTCTTCCTCACGGCTTCCTGGGACACGCGGCCCATCTACTACGGCGCGGACCTGCCGTACATGGTCGGATGGGCCACGCTCGCGCTCGCCGGCAGCGGCGGCCTCCTCGTCCTCGAGGGACGGCTGTTCTCCGGCGTGCGCGGGATGCCGATCCCCGGCGCCCCCGCGGCCGACGGGACGCCAGCATCTCCGGGCCGTCGCGCGGTGCTCGAGGTCGGCGTGCTCGGGATCTCGGCCATCGCCGTCGCCGTCGTCGCGCGCGCGTTCGGCAGCGTCCTGAGCCCCATCTTCTCCAACGGGACCGTGGCCGCGGCCCCGACGCACGCCCCCACCGCGTCTCCGGCCGCCGCCGCTTCGGCGGCCCCCGGGGCATCGGCGGCCGCCGCGCCCGCATCGGCCGCTTCCGCCGCCACCCCTGCCGCGAACGAGATCGCGAACGCGAAGCAGCTCACGGCGCGGAGCTCGGTGCCATTCCAGCTGCCGAACGGCGATCCCGCCGCGGTCATCAAGCTCGCGGACGGGAAGGTCGTCTGCTACGACACGGTCTGCACGCACCAGGGATGCGAGGTCGGATACGACCCCCAGTCCGGCCTGCTCTTCTGCCCGTGCCACGGCGCCGCCTTCGACCCTGCTCAGAACGCGGCCGTGGTGAACGGCCCGGCCCGCTACCCGCTGACGCCGGTGCCGATCAAGGTGGACGCCTCGACGGGGGCGATCACGCTCGTCGGCTGATCCGCTGCCCACCCCGGCTCTCGGAGGCGCGACGCCGCCCCGCTGGCGCGGACGGGCCCATCGCGACGTGCAGGGACAGCGTGGCGACGTGCGGGCCTCTTCGCCGCTAGACTTCCGGACGGCGCGCCCCATCCGGGGCCGCATGGAGGCAGCCATGCCGCAGATCCACCTCCGCGCCGAGCCCGGCGACTACGCTCCCACGGTGCTGCTTCCGGGCGACCCAAACCGCGCCACGGCGATCGCCCGTCGGCTCGACGGCGGGCTCGAGGCATGCCGGCAGGTGAACGCGCACCGCGCCCTGCACGGGTACACCGGGACGTACGGTGGCGTGCCCATCAGCGTCCAGACGACCGGGATGGGCGCACCGTCGACCGCGATCGTCGTCGAGGAGCTGCTGCGCCTCGGCGTGCGACGCCTGGTGCGCGTCGGGACGTGCGGCGGCATCGGTCGCGGGATCCGGACGGGAGACATGGTCGTGGCGGCCTCGGCGACCCCGATGGACGGGGCGACGCGGACCTACCTGCACGGCGACCCCTACGCGCCGACGGCAGACCCCACGCTCGTCCGGCTCCTCACGGATGAGGCGCAGGCCCGCGGCATCCGGCATCACGTGGGCCAGGTCGCGACGGTCGACGTCTTCTACAACCCGGACCCGGACTACGCCGCGAAGTGGCGTGACCGGGGCGTCCTCGCGTTCGAGATGGAGTCGTCGGTCCTCTTCTACCTCGCGGCCCGAGCGCGCGCGCGAGGCGAGGACGTCTCGGCCGGGACTCTCCTCACCGTGAGCGACGTGCTGACCGACGACGCGGGCCCGGAGGACACGTACCTCCCGCTCTCCGCGCTCGAGCAGGCGGTCGACGCGATGGTGGAGACCGCGCTCACGGCCCTCTCCCGACCCTCCGCCTGACCCGCTGATGCCGGCCGCGATCCCCGTCGGCGTCTGTCTCCGCACGATGGGGACGCCGTGGCGGC
>CAIYQJ010000301.1 GCA_903928275.1 uncultured Chloroflexota bacterium | reverse complement strand
GGCGGCTTGCCCGCGGCGCCCCGATGGGCTGAAGGGCCGGGCGCGGTGGGCGGCCCCAGGGCCCCCGGCGATCCGCGGCCTCAGCGCACCTGGAAGGATCGCTTGGCGAGGCCCAGCCAGTACCCGTCGATGGCGGACGTGGGGGCGTCGTCGGCGACGGTCGCCGCGCCGAGGGTCACGAAGAGCGGCGCGAAGTGCTCCACCGTGGGGTGCGCGTACGGCATGCCCGGGGCGCGGTCGCGGAAGGCGAACAGCGCATCGAGGTCCCCGCGCGACAGCGCCTCGGTCGCCCAGCGGTCGAACTCGATCGACCAGGCCGGTGCTCCCGGTCGACCGCCCATGTACTCGCGGACGAACGGCAGACCGTGGGTGAGGAACCCGCTGCCCACGATGAGGACGCCCTCGTCGCGGAGCGGCGCGAGCCGGCGGCCCAGCGCGAACAGGTGCTCCGGATCCAGGTCCGGCATCGACACCTGGAGGACCGGCACGTCCGCGTCGGGGTACATCACGGTGAGCGGCACGTAGGCGCCGTGGTCGAGGCCGCGATGCGGATCCTGGGCCACCGACTCCCCGTCCGGCATGAGCCCGCGGACGCGCGCGGCGAGCCCCGGCGCGCCGGGTGCCGGGTAGCGGACGCGGTAGTAGCGCTCCGGGAAGCCCCAGAAGTCGTAGGTGAGCGGGACCGTGGTCGTGGCGCCGAGCGTGAGCGGTGCCGACTCCCAGTGCGCGCTCACGACGAGGATCGACGACGGGCGTGGGAGCGAGGCCGACCACGCGGCCAGCTCCACCGGCCAGACCGGGTCGTCCACCATCGTCGGGGCGCCGTGGCCCAGGTAGAGGGCGGGCATCCGCTCGGGTGTCGTCAGCATGCGGCCAGCATACGACTCGGTGCTTGCGCACGCAACCATCGGGGCCGGCGAGGGCGCGTACGTCGCCGCAACGGCCGCGCGTCGAGGAGCCGACGCGGGGGCTGCCCCGCCTCGTGCGGCCGCGCGCGACCCGGTGCGCAGGCGCACCGCATCTCGCGGGTTCGCTGGCCTCACGCGCTACCATGGCCCAACGACGTCGGAAGGGGTTCGCGACGGCAAGCACGGCCGGTCGGTCGTGTGCCGCGCCGCGTCGCTTCCCGCGGTCGACGAGGGATCGGTGCGCACGACGGGACTGCGGAACAAGGTACGCGATGGCGAGCTCTGGGCGGACCTGCGCCGCCTGAAGATCATGAGCGTCGCCCTGCCTATCACCTTCGTGGTCGTCGGCGAAGCGTTCCGGTACGTCGTGATCGAGAACGATCCCGTGCAGCGGGCCGAGAATGTGGCGCTCGCCGCGGTCCTCGTGGTGGCCGTCCTGTGCTTCTCGGCCGCGATGTTCTACTTCGTGGAGCGAGCGCAGCAGGCCGTGCTCCGCCAGAACCGCGACCTCGCAGCGGTGAACGCGGTCTCCACCGCCGTCCAGGGCGAGCTCGGCATGGAGGAGCTCATCGACGCGGCGCTCGAGAGCGTCATCGCGTCCACCGGCGCCACGGAGGCGTCCGTGACGGTCTTCCCGCGCGAGCACGGTCCGCGCGGTGAGGGCGCCATCGAGCGGAAGGTCGTCGTCGCGGAGCACGCGTCGCCCCTCGTGCCGGTCGGCGCGGAGATCCCGCACCTCATCGACATCCCGCTCACCGTGGGATCGACCATCGTCGGGCGGATGCGGCTCCACATGCCCCTCGGGGAGGAGGAGCCCGACCTGCTCGAGAGCGCGACACTGCAGAACATCGGCCACCAGCTCGCGTCGTCGATCCAGATGACCTCACTCATCGGCGACCTGCAGCGTCGCCGGCTCGAGGGACACGCGTTCTACGACGTCCTCCTGCAGGTCTCCAACCAGGGGCCGATCGCCGACGTCCTCGGGTCCATCGTCCGTCACGCGCGGGAGCTGCTCCAGAGCGACGTCGCCGTGATCGACCTCACGCTGGCCGCGTCGCGACAGCTCATGGTCGAAGGAGGCCGGACAGGGCTCATGACCCGGGCGGACGGGACCGTCTGCGTGTCGACCGAGCCGGATCCTGCCCGGGCGCTCCGTGAGCCGCCACCCGGGGCAGCGACTCGCGCCGAGGGGGATCTCCCGGCCGTCGCGAGGGCGCGCCTGGAGACGGGCGAGGGATCGCTCGGCGAGCTCCTCGTGGGTCGCACGGACGACAGGCCCTACACGGAGCGTGACCGCGGCTTCCTCCGCACGCTCGCCGGGTTCGCGGCCATCGCGATAACGGCCGAGCGGATGCGCGAAGGCGAGCGCCACGCCGCCATCGTCGCAGAGCGAGAGCGGATCGCACGCGAGATGCACGACAGCCTCGCCCAGGTCCTCGGGGTCACGCACCTGCGCCTCCGGGCGCTGGCGGGGCAGGCAGACGTCGGCGCGCTGCCGGCGATCGAGCGTGAGATCGAGGAGCTCGCGGACATCCAGGAGGAGGCGTATCGCGACGTCCGCGAGGCGCTCCTCGGGCTTCGCGAGTCGAGCCGTCCGGAGCGCGGCCTCCTGGAGGGCCTTCGCGCGTTCCTCGTGAAGTACACCCACCAGTCCGGGGTGGCCGCCCGGCTCGAGACGGACCTCGACCACGAGCTGCCGCTCTCGCCGCGCGCGGAGGTCCAGGTGATCCGCGTCATCCAGGAGGCGCTGACGAACGTCCGGAAGCATTCGGGCGCGAAGTCGGCGGTCGTCGGCGTCGCGAGTGGCATCGGCGAGACGACGTTCGTCATCGAGGACGACGGCCACGGCTTCGACCTCGGTGGCACGCTCATGGATCGCGACGGCTTCGGGCTCCACTCGATGCGCGAACGGATGGAGCTCATCGGCGGTACGCTGTCGATCGATTCCGCGCCCGGGCGCGGCACCCGGGTGGTCGCTCGTGTCCCCGTGCCGTCGTACGCCACGCCGGCGCCAGTCGAGGTGACAGGTGCAGGAGCCCGTCTCCATCCGGATCCTGCTGGCCGATGACCAGCCGCTCTTCCGGAAGGCGATCGCGATGCTCATCGGCGACCAGCCCGACCTGACGATCGTCGGTGAGGCCGAGAACGGCCTGCAGGCCGTGGAGATGGCGCGGGCGCTCCAGCCGGACGTCGTCGTCCTGGACGTGGACATGCCCGTGATGAACGGCGTGGAGGCCGTCCGGCTCATCCGCGAGCAGGTCCCGGCGACGAAGGTCGTCATGCTCACCGTGTCCGAGGACGAGGACGACCTGTTCGACGCGGTGCGCTACGGCGCCCACGGGTACCTCCTGAAGGACCTGCGGCCCGAGCAGCTGTACGACATGATCCGCTCGGTCATGCGCAACGAGACGCCGTTGTCGCCCGCCATCGCGGGCCGCGTGCTCGCGGCTCTCCGCGGCTGGGGCACGTCCGGCGGCATGGGCGGCCACATCCGCTCGGCGCCGTCCACCCAGCCCGAGGGGCCCGCGCTCACGCGCAGGGAGATCGAGATCCTGCAGCTCGTCGCGGAAGGCCTCTCGAACAAGGAGATCGGCTCGCGTCTCTCGATCACCGAGGGCACCGTGAAGAACCACGTGCACAATGCCCTCGAGAAGCTGCACCTGGAGAATCGGATCCAGGCCGCCGCATATGTCGTGCGGCAGGGCATGGGGCGCCGACCCGACCCCAGCTGACTCGAAGGGCGCCGGAGGCACGGCGCGGTCATGCATTCACCGTACCCGGCTGACCCGACCGATACCCCGGCGATAGACGGCCGCGGACCCGGAAGTGTGTCGCTCCGGGGATGGCGCGATCCCACGCCCGGCCCCTAGCATCCGCGGTGGAAGGGGAGCCATGCCGGAGGGTGGCGCCGGCGGCACTGGGGGCTGGGATGGAGGACGCGCGGAGGACCACTGTCGTGATCCTCGCCACGCATCCGTTGCTCGGGGAGGGCCTCGCGCGACTGCTCGGGCAGGAGCCCGAGCTGTCGATCGTGCACGTCGACCGACGCGATCTGCCGGCGGCGGAGGCGGCGCTCTCGAGCGCGCCGGACGTCGTCATCGTCGAGCGCGACGCGGCTCTCCACGCCTCGGACCTGCTCCGGTTCGCGCCTGACGCGCTCCTCATCGACGTCGGGATCGACGTGGACGGTGCGTTCTCCCTGCAGCGCCAGCGGATCGTGTCGGCGCCCGAGGGCATCCTCGACGCGATCCGGAAGATGACCCGGTCGGCGGGCATCGCCCCGGCGGTCCTCCCGACCGGCGCGCTCGCGGTGGCGGTCCTTGCCGCCAGCATCGTCGGCCGCACGGGCACCTGAGCAGGCGGCCGTCGTCGCTCGCGTCTCGGCGGAGTCGCCGCCCGCGGCACCGGCCGGGCGTCGCGGCACCGCGGATCTCGTCGCTCGCGTCTCGGCGGAGTCGCCAGCTCCGGCCCTTCGACCGGGCGCCGCGGCCGGGCGGCACGGGTCCCCGGGTGCGATGATCGTCGCGCGATGGAACGCGAGCCGTTGCTGATCTCCCGCCGCCGGTTCGTCGCCGGCT
>CAIYQJ010000300.1 GCA_903928275.1 uncultured Chloroflexota bacterium | reverse complement strand
TCCTGGAGCAGGAGAGCCGGCCGGCCGGCAAGCGCCACGGATCGCGACCAGGCCGCGCGCGCCCACGCCTGACCCCTTCGCCCGGGAGATCGCTCGCCTGCCCAGGAGCCGATCGTGTTGCGGCTGAACGCCTGCATGCGCGAAGGCGGAGCCGTTGGCTCCGCCTTCTGCTGAGGTGCCTTTGGTGGGCGATACTGGGTTCGAACCAGTGACCTCACGGATGTGAACCGTGCGCTCTGACCGGCTGAGCTAATCGCCCGGTCACTCCGGCTCGTCGCCGGGGACGACATTCTAGCGCGGTCCCGTCGCCCGCTCACGAGCGTCCTCTGGAGCGCCCGTCGCGACCATCGGTCGATGCGCGACAGCGGCGGCTCCGCGTCACGCGAGGCCGGGCCACCTCCGGCCGATCTCGGCGGCGTCGACCCCGTCCACCTCCACGACCTTGGTCCGCCCCGCGGCTCCGTACGCGATCCGGACCGCGCCCCGAGGGACCCCGAGATCGCGCGCGAGGAGCCGGCAGAGCGCTTCGTTCGCCGCTCCGTCCACCGGCGCGGCCGCGACGCGGACGCGGAGCACGCCCTCGATGACACCGTCCACGCGGTCCGCGCCGCCGCGCGGCGTCAGGCGGACGCGCAGTCGGACAGTCACCGCGCCGGATCGCCGCGATCCCGGCCAGCCGCGGCCTCCCTGTCGGGCGCGGCGCCGATGCCCGCAAGAGCCCTCCCCCCGAAGAGCGCAGTGCCGACGCGGACGATCGTCGCGCCCTCCTCGACTGCGACGGCGTAGTCGCCGCTCATCCCCATCGAGAGCTCCGGCCCGAGGCGGACGCCCGGCTGCGACCTGAGCCGCTCCGAGAGGAGCCGGAGCGCGACGAACGTCGGCCGCGCCTCCTCGGGTGTCCCGGCGAGCCGGCCGACCGTCATGAGCCCGACGGGCTCGAGGGCGGCGAGGCGTTCGAGGTCCGGCAGCTCGCGCGCGAGCGCCTCGGGGTCATAGCCGGCCTTCGCGGCGTCGGCGTCCACGTTCACCTGGAGGAGGACGCGGAGGCGGTCGCCCGTCGTGACCGGGCCGTCGGCCGGCAGGCCGCGGAGCTCGCGCACGATCCGGTCGAGGCGAGCCGCGAGCGCGAGGCTCTCCACCGTCTGGATCACGTCGAACAGCTCGATCGCGCGGCGTGCCTTGTTCGCCTGGAGCGGTCCCACGAGGTGCCACGATGCGCCCGGGACCTGCGGGACCTTCCCGGCAGCCTCCTGCACGCGGTTCTCCCCGAGCGTGGTGAGGCCCGCCGCGACGGCGGCGCGCACCCGGACGGCATCCACCGTCTTGCTGATCGCGACGAGCGCGACGTCCGATGGCGAGCGGCCGACGCGTGCGGCGGCGTCCGCGATCGTCGCGAGGACGCGCGCACGAGCATCCCGAAGCCGGCCGACCGCAGCCGGATCCGGCGCGTCGTCCCTGCCGGCCTCCGCCGGCCCGGCGCTCACGCCGTGCGCGGCCGGGCCGCGGTCATCCCTTGCGGCGAAGGAACGCCGGGATCTCGAGGTCGTCCGCGTCGTAGGTGCGGCGCACGGACGGCCCGTCCGCGCTCCGGACCGACGACTTCGGCGCGGCCGCCGGCGCGGGTGCAACCGGCGCTGCGGCGGCCATCTCCTCCGCCTCCTCGATCGTCCGCTGGCGGTCGAGCTCGTCGAGGAAGCCTCGGTCTCGCCCCGCGCGCGTGGCCGGGGCCAGCGCCTCGGTGACGGCCGCGGCGCCCGCGCCGAGCCCCGCCGCCCGTGCGCCCTCGCGGCGCTTGATCGAGTCGAAGCCGGTGGCGATGACGGTGATGAGGACCTCTTCGCCGAGGCGCTCGTCGAAGCTCGTACCGAAGATGATGTTCGCCTCGGGATCGGCCGCAGCACGGATCTCCTCGGCCGCCTCCGTCACCTCGAACAGGCCGAGGTTGGCCGAGCCGGAGACGTTGAAGAGGATGCCCTGGGCGCCGGTGATGCTCACCTCGAGGAGCGGGCTCGAGATCGCCTGGCGCGCCGCTTCCACCGCCCGGTTCTCGCCCGCTGCACGGCCGATGCCCATGAGCGCGGTGCCGGCGTCCTTCATGATCGTCCGGACGTCCGCGAAGTCGAGGTTGATGAGCCCCGGCATCGTGATGATGTCGCTGATCCCCTGCACGCCCTGGCGCAGGACGTCGTCGACGACCTTGAACGCGTCGAGGATCGACGTGTTCTTGTTCACGACGTCCTTGAGGCGATCGTTCGGGATGACGATGAGCGTATCGACCTTCTGGCGCAGCTGGTCGGCGGCCTTCTCGGCCACGGCGCGGCGCTTGGCGCCCTCGAAGCTGAACGGCTTGGTGACGACGCCGATCGTGAGCGCCCCCAGGCCCTTGGCGATCTCCGCGATGACCGGCGCCGCACCAGACCCGGTGCCGCCGCCGAGACCGGCCGTGATGAAGACCATGTCCGAGTCGCGGAGCGCCTCTTCGAGCTTCTCCGCGTCCTCCTCGGCCGCCCGCTGGCCGATGCCCGCGTCCCCGCCCGCCCCGAGGCCGCGCGTGATCTTGTCGCCGATCCGGATCTTGTGTGGCGCATCGGACTGGAGGAGCGCCTGCGCATCCGTGTTCACGCCGATGAACTCGACGCCCATCATCTCCGCCCGGATCATCCGGTTGACGGCGTTGTTCCCGCCGCCGCCGACCCCGACCACGCGGATGAGGGCGAAGTTCTCCGAGTCAGAGCGGATCGGCATCGTGTCCCTCCGGTGCTCCCGCGTGCGGCAGGCCGTCGATCGAGCGACCCCGGGAAGCACGGGCACGGATGCCGGGCGGGATCGCGGTGCATGCTACGACAGGCCCGGACGCTCCCGGGCGAAACGAGAGTATACCTTCGCGCGGCGGCGGTTCCGCAAGAGGCGCACGGACACGCGCCCCTCGCGGGGTCGGGTTCCGCCCCGGAGCCGGACGCACGTCTACGGGAAGATGCTCCGGAGAGCGTCGCGGATCCGGCCCAGGCCGCCCCCCGACGGCGCGGACTCGTAGCGCCCGGTGTCGTGGACCGCGAGCGAGCGCGCGCCCCACTGGAGCAGGCCGATCGACGCGCTGTACGCCGGCGTGAGGAGGTGGTCTACGAGGCCACCGACGTTCGTTGGGGCCGCGACCCGAACGGGCATCTGCAGCACGTCGCGGCCGAGCTCCGTGATCCCCGCGAGCTGCGAGGCGCCGCCCGTGAGGACGAGGCCGGCGGGCGACAGGCCGTGGCCGACCGTATCGAGCTCCCCGCGGATCATCTCGAAGATCTCGCGCATGCGGGCCTCGACGATCTCGCACATCTCGAGGCGGCTCACCTCGCGCCCGGCGTCCTCGCCGAGGATCGCCACGACGAGCGCCTCCTCCGGGTCCACCCCGTCGATGTCGCACGTGGCGTACTTGACCTTCAGGTCCTCGGCCGTCTGGAGGTCCACCTTGAGGCCGATCGCCACGTCGTTCGTGACGTTGTTCCCGCCGACCGGGATGACGGCCGTGTGGAAGGGCGAGCCCTCCGTGTAGAGCGCGATGTCCGTGGTGCCCGCGCCGATGTCGGCGACCGCGACGCCGAGCTCACGCTCCGTCTCCGACAGGACGGCCTCGGCCGACGCGAGCGGCGACGCGACGAGCTCGTCGATGCGCACGCCCGCGGCCTGAACGCACTTGGAGAGGTTCTGGACCGCCGTGGCGGACGCGGTCACGATGTGCGTCTCGACCTCGAGGCGGATGGCGCTCATCCCCAGCGGATCCTTCACGCCCTCCTGCCCGTCCACGACGAACCCCCGCGGCAGGACGTGGAGGACGTCGCGGTTCGAGGGGATCGTGATCGCGCGCGCGACCTCGATCGCCCGGCTGATGTCCTCGCGCGTGATCTCGCGGTTCGCGCCGGACACGGCCACCTGGCCCTTGGAGTTGATGCCTTCGAGGTGCTGGCCACCGACCCCGACGAACGCGCGGTCGATCTTCCAGCCCGACAGGCGTTCGGCGTGCTCGACGGAGGTCGCGATCGAGTGGACCGTCTGGTCGATGTTCACCACGACGCTCTTCTTCAGACCGGTCGCGGCGACCGTGCCCTTCCCGATGATC
>CAIYQJ010000299.1 GCA_903928275.1 uncultured Chloroflexota bacterium | reverse complement strand
GATACTCTTGAACTGGTGCATGGTCCCGGCTGCCCGGTTTGCGTGACTCCTCTTGGCCGCGGGGGGAGCCACCCCCATCGGACCCGCCGTCGCCCGCGCAGGGTCGCCGGCGGGTCCGTCCACACCCGGGACCGCGCGGGCAGCCGCGGCCCCGACCGCACCCGGGCACTCGGACGTCGAACGGGCCGCCGAGCTCCACGCCCTCGCGTTCATCGCGGATGCGCGCGTGGCGGCCGGCCTCAACGCGCTGCAGGTGGACCCGGGCCTCGAATCGATCGCGCGGTCGCGGGCCACGGACATGCGCGACCGCGCGTACTTCGCGCACGTGGCACCGGACGGGCACACCGTGTTCGACATGCTCGTCGCTGCGGGCGTGGCGTGGTCGGCCGGGTCCGAGGTGATCGGGTGGAACGATGAGCCCACCGCGGATGCCTCGGCCGCGCGGGTCGTCGGCGACTGGCTGGCGTCGCCTTCGCACCGGAGCGACCTTCTCGCGTCCGACAGCGACCGGATCGGCCTTGCGTCCGCCGTCGACGCGGCGAGCGGGCGGCGGACGTGGGCGGCCGTCCTCATCGTGGCCGCAGTCCGGGCGCCCCCGGTCGCGACGGTCCGTGTCGCATCGATCGGGCCGCGGGACGCGACCGGCCAGCGCCTCGTGACGATCTCCTGGAGCGCTCACGCCATGGCGGGACCCGGCTCCATGCCAGGACTCCTCGACGTGACGGTCCAGCTCCGCACCGCGAGCGGGCCGTGGCGCACGATCGCGGCCGACACCACCGCGTCGTCGACGCGCCTCCGTCTCCCAACGGGTCACGCCGCGGTCGTTCGGGTGCGACCGCGCGACCGGGCGGGAATCCTGGGCGGATGGGCGTCGGTCAGGATCGCGCCCTGAGGCGGCCGCTCCCGCGGTCCTGTCGCCCCAGGGCCCCCGGCCGCGCCTCCTCGATCGCGCGCGCCAGCCCCCGCGAGCCCCGGTCACCGCCGAAGGTGACCCGGGTCGCTCCCGCGAATCCCCGGTAGGCTGCGAGCGCGTCCCCGAGCGCTGCCACGAGGCCCGACTCGGCGAGCGGGTCCACGCCGGGCTCCCACCACGTGCGCCGGACCCGGACGACCCGCGTCGCGCGCTCGATCCGGGGTTCGATCCGGCCCACGATCCGGTCGCCGAAGAGGACCGGCAGGACGTAGTAGCCCCAGCGCCGGCGTCGTTGGGGCACGTACACCTCCCACACGTAGTCGAACCCGAAGAGCGACCGAAGCAGGTCCCGGTCCCAGGCGAGCGGATCCAGCGGCGCCAGGAACGCGACGGCGGGCGGCTCCCCGCCGGGCCCGGTACCCTCGGCGAGCTCCCGCTCCGCCTGCGCGAGGATCGGCAGCTCCGCCGCGAGGAGGAACCGCTCGCCGCGGACGCCCTCGACGTCCGCCGTCGCGAGGATGCCGAGCTCGACCAGCTCATCGAGGAGCTCGGTGCGCGTCGGACGATCCGGCTCCTCCGCGCTCGGCGTAGCGGGCCCGGTCCCGAGGAAGATCTCCGCCTGGCCCGACCGGCCCAGCAGGCCCACCGCGCGGTAGCGGCTCAGGAGCTTGTGCCGGTACGCTTCCCGCGGACTGCGCCGCTCGGCGAGCAGGTCGCCCGGGAAGAGGCGCTCCGTCAGGTCGTAGACACGCCGGTTCCCCTCGCGGCGGGAGATGCCGATGATCCCGGCCTCGGCGAGCGCCTCCAGGAGGGCGCGCACCTGGTTCGTGGGCCGCCAGTACCAGTCGATCGCGGCTCGCGGCCGCACGTCGGTCGGCGAGAGCGGCCCGTCATCGCGGATCCGCGCGAGCAGCTCGTCAACGAGGGGCGAGTGGTCATCGAAGGCACCGCCGTCGTGCGCGCGCCGCGCGCGATCCCACGCGACCCTGTACCAGGGCAGCTCCGCCGTGGGCAGGATGCTCAGGCCCTTGTTGTACGCCTCGAACAGGAGGCGATCCCCGTAGAGCAGGTCGTCCGTGAGCGCGCGGCCATAGCCGGCGATCCGTGCGTGCAGGACGAGATCGTGGTTCCGCCCGGCGACCTCGAGCGGGTCGAACTGCAGCGATCCGATGCGGTCGACGACGGCGAGGACGCTCGCGGGCTCCGGCGGGAGCGAGCGCGGAGGAGCGAGCAGGTGGCGCAGGACGAGGAACCGCCGGGCGACGGGTGCCGAGATCCGACGGGTGCTCACCCCCCGAGGGTAGTGGCACCTGTCGCGGCGCGCACATCCACCGGCGCGCAACACCCGTCGAACGACGCAATCCGAACGCTCCGCTTCTGCGATACAGTCACGGGAACCTCGATAGTTTGTAAGGACCGAATGATTTGATAGAACCGCAGAACCTGGCTCCGGCGGAAGGAGCGGACGCGACGACCGAGGACCGCATCCGCCGGATCTTCGCGGCGCACGAGCGGCTCATGCACCTGCTGTCGGCGGCGCACACGAACGACTTCCTGGAGATCGGCGTGACGATGAGCCAGGCGAAGCTGCTCTACGTCGTCGTGGCCGCCGGGCAGATCCACATGGCGGAGCTTCCCGGACGGCTCGGAGTGTCGCTGTCCACCATCAGTGGCGCGGTCGATCGCCTGGTCGACGCCGGCCTCCTCACGCGCCGCGAGGATCCTGCGGACCGTCGGCAGGCGCTCGTCGGCGCGACCGACACGGGAGCCGCCCTCCTCGACCGGTTCCGGGAGCTCAACCAGCAGCAGCTCCGGTGGCTGCTCGGCCGCGTGGCTACCGACGACCTCGCCATCGTCGAGCGCGCCTACACGATCCTCGTCGGCGCCACCGCCGACCCGTCGGACCCCACCGCCGACCCGGCCCGCACCAGCGAGCCGGCCCCGCGTCCCACACGAAAGGAACACGCGTGAGTCGCCTCACCGAGCTCGCGGTCAAGAACCGCAGCGTGACGATCCTCCTCACCTTCGCCATCTTCGTCTCGGGCATCTACGCGTGGGGGAACCTCCAGCAGGAGCTCCTCCCGAACATCGACTTCCCGATCATCACCGTCGTCGCCCCGTATCCGGGCGCTGGCGCCAAGGACGTCACCGACCAGGTGACGAAGCCGATCGAGCGGGCCATCGGCTCGATCCCGCGGCTCGAGCGAACGCAGTCCACCTCGGCGAACAGCCTCGCGCTCGTCGTCGCGCAGTTCTCGTATGGGACGAACGTGAAGGACGCGCGGGCGTCGATCGAGCAGAACCTCGCGTCGGCCGGCCTCCCGACGGGCGTGACGCCGACGGTCTCGGCGCTCGACATCAACGCGTCGCCCGTCATCGTCGCCTCCATCTCCGGCGCGAACGGGGTGTCGCTCGACCAGGTCGCCGCCATCGTGCGCAGCGAGATCGTCCCGCAGGTGCAGTCGCTGCAGGGCGTGAGCAACGCGGACGCCACGGGCGGACTCGCGCCCCGGATCCAGATCACCCTTGATCCGGCAAAGCTCGCGGCGACCGGGATCAGCACCGCGCAGATCGCCGGCGTGCTCCAGGCGAACAACCTCACGCTGCCCGCCGGATCGCTCGGTGCCGACGGGCAGAGCGTCCCGGTCTCCACGACGCACACCTTCTCGTCCATCGACGAGATCAGCAACCTCGTCGTCGGCGTCAAGGGCCTGCCGGCAGCCGCCGGCGGCGGGGCCACCGGCGCGGCGGGCGCGACCG
>CAIYQJ010000298.1 GCA_903928275.1 uncultured Chloroflexota bacterium | reverse complement strand
GCCGCGATCAGGCGCTCGAGCGTGCGCCGGCTGACGCGCAGGCGGTCGGCGGCCTCGGGCACGGTGAGCAGGACGGTCTGCGTCACGGCTTCGCCGTCCTCGCGATGACGAGCTTCACGGCGGCCTCGGTGATGTTGGCGGCGCCGAGCTTGAGGCGGGCCCGGTCGCGTGCGCGCCGCGCCTGCAGCTCGGTGATCTGCAGCTTGCCGGCGGCCTCTCGCAGTCCGCCGCCCCTGGCGTAGACGAGCAGCACGGCCTCCTCGCGGGTCGTGAGCTGGTCGAGCACCGGCGTCAAGGCGCCACCTCCACGGTGACCGGAAGAACGCCGCGCGAGAGCGGCTGGCCCAGCGCGTCCCAGACCGACGAGTAGAGGTCGATCACCCGTCCGCCGGGGCAGCCGCAGGTGTCGACCAGCGTCACGACGACGGCCGCCGCGCCGCCCTGCCCCCGGACAGCCACCAGGACGCGGGATCCGCTCCAGCCAGGGCCGATGAGGCGCTGGAGCTCCCGCGCCGCCGCCGCGGCCATCTGGGACGGCCTGTGGCCGGTCGTGCACGGAGAGCCGTGGCCGCAGTACCACGTCGCGGTCCCGCTGAGGTGTGCCGGCGCGGACTCATCAGGGGACGTCCCCTCTGAGGGCCTCGGTCCAGGGACGGCCGATGCCGCCGGCGAAGGGGCGACGGGCGCCCCGGTCCGCCAGCCAGCAACGAACGTTGATCCCGAAGGCATGGCGTCCTGTTCAGGGGCCGTTGCACGGTGCACCGGGGCGGCCACTGTCTGACTGGCGGGCCGGGATGCGCCCGGCGTGATCGACGGGCTGACGAGGGAGGCGGCCAGGATGACGGCGCACAGGAGTCTCACGACGCGCCGCCCGAGAGGATGCGCAGGACGGCCGGTCGGCTCAGGAGTCCGCCGCCCGTCTTGACGATGGCTGTGCCCTTCCCGATCGCCTCGTACTCGGTCAGCCCCTCCACCAGCGCCGCGAGCCGCGCCCGCTCGGCTGCGGCTGCCTCGGCCTCGACGGCGGCGACTGCGGCGGTGATGTCCACATACTCGACTTGGCCGATGCGGACATCAGACCAGTAGTTGGCGGCTTCGAGCAGCGCCCTGCCCGCCTCGGTCTGCGGCTCAGCCATTGCGGGCCTCCTCTGCCGGGTCATCTGTCCGTGTGCCCATCGGCGTGATGCGCCGCCAGTCGCGGCCGCCCATCGGGTTGCGCTCCCTGCCGGGGAACGAGGCGTTGGCCTCGGTCTGGCGCTGGACTTGGAAGTCGATGGGCATTCCCGTCTCGCGCTGCCCCCACGTCGAGACGGCGTGGTTCAGGACGCGGAGCCGCACCGGGTCCGACCACCAGCGGTCGAACACGGCGTCGGGCAGGATCAGCCGCACGTCCACGTCGCGGAAGTCGGGCCGCTCGTTCGCCGATCCGACGAGGTACGGCGAGTGGCCGGGGAACAGTTGCCGCACGTCCCGGCACCACGCCTCCAGCCGCTCGAATTCGGTCAGGAGCAGGTACGAGCCGCGACGATCGCCCATCACTCGCCCTCCCCGGCATACGCGGCGGCGATGGCGGCTTCCAAGCGAACGATGGACGCGAGCAGCGGCAGTCGCGGCTCGACCACATACGGCAGCGCCGCCATCGTGGACACCACGTCCTTCGCTGCCGCGAGCACGCCCGCGTCGAGGGGGTGGCCGCAGGACGGGGCGGCTGGCATCCCCACGGCAGCCGAGAGGATGTCTCGCATGGCGTCTCGGAGGTCGCGGAACTCGGCGTCCCTAGCCTCCAGACGGCCCGTGGCGATAACGATGTTGACCACGCGGTCAGCCGTCTCAACGAGCCACGCCATGCGCTTGTCATGCTCCCGCAGACCGGCTGGCGGGGCGGCGTCGAGGGCTGCGCGGAGGCGGTCGATAGCGGCGAACGGCACGAGGTAATCGAGGAACGACCCCTCGAAGTCGTCATCTGGCTCGGCGGCGTCCACGACGGCCTGCGCGGCGTCCCTGAGCGTCATCGCCCGATCCCCGCTGCCAGCCAGCCCAGCGCCAGCCCTGCGAGGAACACGGCGGCGAGCATGACCAGGCCGAGCCACGCGCCCGACTGCTCCCGGCCGTCGTCGTCGGGCTCGGCGCAGGCCATGCCGCGCATGTACACGTCCGGCGGGACCTGCGGACGGCACCAGGTGCACGGGCACTTGGGGTCGTGCGGGTGTCCGGGCCCGCTGCCGGCGTCGGTGAAGTGCGAGGTGTCGTGGTTGTCCGAGTGCCAGTTGCGGCTGTGCGGGATGGTCATTCGCCTGTCTCCCCTTGCGATGCGAACCACGACGAGAACTCGTGGAGGTCGAGGACCAGCAGCCGCCGGGCGCGCGTCCCGGCGCCGGGGCAGTCGGCCAGCGCCACGGCCCGCAGCTCGCGGCCCTGCGGGATGGCGTCCAGCCACTTCACGAGGTCGTTGACGGACGGCCACGAGGCGTACTTCTTCGCCTGGACGCGCAGGAAGCCGGGCACCTCCACGTCCCACGGCAGCCCGAGCTGGCCCACCTTGCGGCCCCCGAGCAGCCGAGCCACGGCCAGCTCGTCAGACGTGCCGCGCTTCCGGTTGTTGGTGTTGCGGCGGGTGACATGGGGAGCGAACTCGTGCCCGCACCGCTGGCACACGTCAACGACGATGGCCCCGTCCGACTGCCCGTGCCGGTATGCCCTCGGATGCGGGCACTTGCGCCTCGGGGCCGCCCCGGGGTTGGCGGGCGTGTCGCCGTAGGAGAACGGCAGATCGTCGGTCACGACGCATCCCCCTGCGCCCTGCGGATGGCGGCCAGCTGCACGTCCCTCGGCATGGCCTCGAAGGCGCCGACGGATCGGCTGCGGTACTGCCCGGTGCGGCGGTCCAGGGCTGCCGCGGCGTTGTAGGCGTCCACCATCGCCGTGAGCTGCGCCGGCGGCCAGTCGCACCAGGAGCACGGGCCGGGGTGGCGGCGCGTCGTGCCGGCGAAGTGGGCCCGGGCCATCGCGCACAGCGACGCGGCGACGGCGCTGGCGGGGTCGGCGATGGCGGTCACGACGCGGCCGCCTTGCCGGAGATCACCGACTCGAATGAGCCCAGCCGGTCCTTCAGCCCCGGACGCGCGGCGGACCCGTCAGGGCCGTCCGCATCGCGCGTACCGTTCCCTACCCTACCGTTACCTAACGTTACTTTAGGGGCGTACAAGTCCATACGCGTCTGGACTTCGTGCTTCTCGTGCTTGTCGCGGCCAGTGAAGCTCTTGTTGCCGCCGATCTTCTGGTGGACGGCGAGGGTCGGTATCCGGGCGCACCCGCAGTCCATGACGAGCAGCCTGCCGACCGCCGACAGCTCGGCCCCGGCCCGGATGATGAGCGCCTCGCGGCCGTGTACGGACTTGTATGGATAGAGCAGCGCGCCGATCTGCGGCACGTCCCAATCGAGCCACCCGGCGTCATCGGCCACGCACCACAGGCCGATGTAGGCGACCTGGGTGGGCGGGCTCAGGTGTCCGGTCACGGCGTCGGTGAAGAACTCCGGCCGGATCTGCCTGATCCTCACAGCGCCACCGCCTGAGCACGGACGCGCCAGGACCGCCGCGCGCGCAGTGCCGCGTCACGCCCGCCCTCGGCCAGTCCCGACCCGGCCGTGCGGCGCCAGCAGTCGAGGCAGTAGCGCATCGCGGAGCGCGTCCCGTCACGGCGCGGCCGACCCAGCGGGAACGACGGCCCGTCGAGCACGCGCCGGCAGTTGAGGCACATCACGAGGCAGCCGCCCTTCGGCCGGCCGATATGCGCATCCCGATCTCCTGCCTCTCCTGGTCGCTCTTGGACGCCCACCGGGCGCTGTTCTGGGCCGACTGGCGCTCGCGGGCCTCCGGGTCCTCCGCGCGGCGCACGAGCGCCGCGCGGCGCTTCTCGGCCGTCACCGCGGCCTCTGCGGCCGTCGGCTCCCTGCGCGCCT